>NZ_MOEN01000017.1 GCF_001968985.1 Desulfurobacterium indicum
TGAGGCTAAGGAAGAACTTCAGGATATGTTCTCCAGGAGGTACTCCTAATGGTTTACACAAAATTATTGACACAACCTCAAAATTTAATTTTGATTTTTGGGAGTAGCATACAATAGAGCTTTCATAACAAATCTACCGACTCTTTTTGCAAAGTCAAAGCAAAGGGTATGCTATAGAGAAATGAGGAATAACTCTGATAGCACTATGGAAAAAACAAAGTGTATAACAAACAATACTTTGATTACTTGGCATAAAAGCACTTTTTTCTTAACATTTAGCGCATAGAATTTTATAAAGCGACTTGATATACTATTCATGCAGGAAAGCTTATTGTCCAAGAGAGGATAGATGAAAGGAAAAGGCAAGCTTTACTTAGGCGATAGGGTGTTTCAGATATTAGCTTTTTTATCAACATTAATAATTGTTGTATCTCTTTTTGCTATTGGTATAACGCTATACAAAGAAGCTGCTCCTGCCATTCATAAATTTGGGATTATTAACTTTATAAAATCTCCTAATTGGAATCCACCAATGGATGAATTTGGTGGACTACCAGCAATCTATGGAACAATTGTCAGTACTATTATTTCTATTGTTCTTTCAGTTCCCGTAGCAATTGGAATTGCTATCTTTTTAACAGAAATAGCTCCAAACAGACTAAAATCACCAATCGGTATAGCAATAGAGCTTTTGGCAGCAATTCCGAGTATTATCTACGGTATGTGGGGGCTTTTCTATTTTGCTCCAGTAGTTAGAGACTACATCCAACCTGTAATACACGCCACACTTGGCAAACTTCCCATCGTTGGCCCTTGGTTTTCCGGATTCACTCCCGGAATAGGATTGTTCACAGCCTCTTTAGTTCTTGCTGTTATGATTCTACCTTTTACCGCGGCAATAGCAAGAGACTCTTTTAATATGGTTCCACCTATTTTGAAGGAATCGGCCTATGCGTTAGGTGCGACAAAGTGGGACGTGATGAAGGATGTTGTTCTGCCCTATGCAAAGCTTGGGGTAATTGGCGGTATTATCCTATCTCTGGGTAGAGCCATGGGAGAAACCATGGCGGTAACTTTTGTAATGGGAAATCAGCCAGTAATTCCGCAATCGATACTTCAACCTGCCACATCAATTACGGTAACTCTGGCAAATGAATTTGCTGAAGCGGACACGAAGATATATCTGTCAAGCCTATTCCTGCTTGCTCTTATTCTGTTTGTTATGAGTTTTATCGTGATAGCTATAGGAAAGTTTCTCTTCCTCAAGAAAGTTGAGAGAGGTAAATAGTGGACGCTTTTAAAAGGAGAAAAATCGTTAACAACATTGTTCTTATATTTTCAACATTTGCGGCAATATTTGGGATATTATGGCTTATTTGGATACTGGGAACTCTAATATATAAAGGCGGTTCCACTCTTTCGTGGGAAGTGTTCGTCGGAAATCCTCCTGCACCAGGGGACAATACTGGCGGATTGAAACATGCAATAATAGGGCAATTTCTAATAGTTTCCATTGCTGTTGTAATTGGTGTTCCAATAGGTATTCTTGCTGGGACTTTCCTTTCCGAATACGGGAAAAATAGCAGACTTGCAAACATCGTAAGAGATATCTCTGATATCTTAATGAGTGTTCCTTCTATAGTTATAGGTACATTTGTTTATGCCATTTTGGTTGAACCTTTCGGACACTTTATGGGTATTTCCGGTTCCGTAGCACTCGCAATTATGATGCTTCCTATAATAGTTAGGACAACTGACGATATGCTAAACATGGTTCCGGGGGAGCTGAGAGAAGCAGCATATGCTCTCGGTGCCACCAAGTCGAAAGTAATTACATCGGTTGTTTATAAAGGTGCCATAACGGGTATCATAACAGGTGTAATACTTGCTGTTGCAAGGATTGGTGGAGAAACGGCCCCACTTCTCTTTACATCTTTTAACAACAACTTCCTAACGTATAATGTCTTCCAACCTATGGCATCACTTACTGTAACAATGTATGATTATGCAATGAGTCCTTATCAATATTGGCAAAAACTTGCCTGGGCAGCAGCCATAATACTTACATTCGGTGTTCTTGCTTTAAACTTGATAGGTCGTGCCATAGCAAAATGGAAATTTAAAAAATAGTAACCGGAGGTCATTTTGAGTTATATAGCTGATATAACAGAACCGGCAAAAATAGAAGTTAAAAATTTGAACTTTTACTACGGTGACAAACATGCTCTTAAAAACATCTCGTTCAAAGTGCCAGAGCTAAAAGTTACAGCACTTATCGGACCTTCCGGATGTGGGAAAACAACATTGTTAAGGTGTTTTAACAGGATGCATGACCTTTATCCTGGGAACAGATATGAAGGAGAAATAATTTTTGACGGAATAAACATTCTGGACAAAAATATAGACCTTATAAGATTAAGAAGCCGTGTCGGTATGGTTTTCCAGAAGCCTACTGCATTTCCGATGAGTATATTCGATAACGTAGCCTACGGTTTGAAGCTGAAAGGAATAAAAAATAAAACAGAACTTGCTGACAGAGTTGAAAAAGCATTAAAAGATGCTGCTCTGTGGGAAGAGGTAAAGGACAGACTAAACCAACCTGCGTCCGGACTTTCCGGTGGACAGCAGCAAAGGTTATGTATAGCAAGAGCAATAGCCGTTGAACCAGAAGTTCTGCTATTTGACGAACCAACATCGGCACTTGACCCTATTTCAACTATGAAAATTGAGGAACTTATAGCCTCACTCAGGGGAAGATTGACAATTCTTATAGTAACTCATAATATGCAACAAGCTGCAAGAGTTTCTGATTACACTGCATTTATGTATATGGGAGAGCTTATTGAATTTAATAAGACAGATCAAATATTTGTTAAACCTCACGAAAAACTCACCGAAGATTATATTACTGGACGTTTCGGTTAATTTTAAAAAGGCGTGTGTCTTTTTTTAAAACTTTAATGAAAGTTGCACTTTTAGAAAACAATAAATATATTTATATTCGCAGTATAGATTAATTACGGAGATTCTCATGAGAGCCGAAAAATTTTTTTATTCTCTTCACATGATTACAGCTATAATTATTCCTGTTTTTGTTTTGATTCACCTGCTTGTAATGCATACACCTTTTTCGTTTGCATATGCTCTGTATCCTTCTTGTCCGTATGCCTTCTGCCTTTTCGTAACAGCAATGGTTTATCACGGTATGTATGGAATACGAGGATGGTTTGTTGAAAAAATGGGACAGATAAAGATAGCTGATATTGCATTTGTCATTATAGGTGTTTTTTTATGCATCCTCCTTAATGGTTCAATTTTAGGATACTGGTAATTATATTTTTGGAATCTTAATGTCATATTTCTTTATTTTATAATCTATTTGCTTTAGTATTATTCCTAATAGGCGTGCTGCTTTTGTTAGCAATATCCAATCTTTTTTAAATCATCTTGGTAGTATTTCATCAATTTCCATAGATTTTAGAAGTTGAAAAGGCCACTAAAGAAAAAGGTTACCATGAGAGACACAAAACTCTCTAATAGATGGTAAGAGAGATACTAAAAGAATTTACAAAACAACTTTTGAAAAGATAATTCTGGAAGAAATGGAAATGTATCCTGAGGAAAATACCCATGCAAGAAGGTAATACTTACTACGAATCTCTCAAGGAGATATTTTCTGGAACCAATTTTCAGCATTTTCCTGAGGAAAAGGAATGTTATGAGGTTACTTTGATATTCGCTGAAGGAAATGATAATTTATGTTCATAGGTTCTACCTTTATTTTGTCGATTATCAATGTTGCAGATTAAAAATTACGTAACAATCCATTTAGTTAATAGCAATTTAGGAAAAATATTGAATAAAAAAGCCCCTCCTTTGAAAGGGGCTTTTTTTATTAAGAGGAAATTTGCTCTGCCGGATTTGAAGATTCATCTTTCTTATTCTCTTCAGTAGCTTCCATTTCTTCAATTTCAGCAAGCTCAATAAGCTTATCTAGAGCTTTCTGTCTCAAAACATCCTGTCTTACCATCGGGAGAAGGCCTCTCTCTTCAAGAGACTGCCTTGCAAGAACGGTATCTCCGCCGAAAGCCATATCGGCTAGCCTTTCTATTTCTTTTTCTACATCTTCATCTGTTACTTCCAGTCCTTCAAGTTCAGCTACCTTTTCAAGTAAAAGTTTAACCTTAACAGTTTTTTCTGCCGTAGGTTTAACCATTTCTGCTATTGTTTGCGGAGAAATCTGCTTAACATCAACGCCGAACTGAGCTAATCTCATTATCTGATTCTCAGCCTGAGCCTGAATCTCCATCTTAAGCAGAGATATAGGAACAGGAATCTCTACCTTTTTAAGAAGTTCTTCTATTATCTTATCTTCAACTTCTTCCTGCTGCCTGTCAGCTTCCGCCTTTTCAAGATCTTCTCTGATTTTTTTCTTGAGATCTTCTACAGACTCGGCTCCAAACTTTCTGGCAAATTCGTCATTAAGCTCGGGAAGTTTTTTAGCTTTAACAGATAAAATTTTAAACTTAAGAGTAATGTTCTTTCCGGCTGCATCACCATACTTTTCGTCTTCGGCAGCTTTAAAAGAAACTTCTCCCTCATCTCCTTTCTTTTTACCTATCAAGGCTTCATCTACTTCAGGCCACAACTGATTTTCACCTATAACGGCAACAACACTACCACTATTTTCATTACCATCAATAACTGCAGTATATTCAAGCTCAACAAGGTCGCCTTTCTCTATAGGTCTGTCAACTTCTTCAAACTTTGCTTCCCTGTTTAAAAGAGACTCCACAACCTTATCAACATCTTCGTCCGTTATCTTCCTTACTGTTTTAGTGACCTTAATACTTTCGTAATCTTCCGGCTTAATATCTATTTCCGGTTTAACTTCAAAAACAATAACACAATCAAGCGCATTGTTCTTATCATCAAAATTAAGTTCCTCTATCAAAGGTTCAGATATTACGGTCAAACCTACATCTTTTATAGCTTTGTCAAGTTCCTCAGGAACAAGAGCTCTAACAAGATTTTCTTCTATGAGATCTTTATACTGCTTTTTTATTATGTTTATAGGTGCTTTCCCGGGTCTGAAACCTGGAATCTTCGCACTTTTCCTTATCTCTTTACAAATTGCGTTAACTTCCTTCTCAACTCTCTCAGGCTCAAAAGACATTTTAGCCTCGTAAACAACTCCCTCTCTCTTATTTAACGTGCAAGCCATCTATAATTCCTCCTTAAGATTTTCTTCTAACTCTTCCGGCAACTTTTAAAGGCAAACTCCATACTTTCGTAAATGCAGCACCTGCCTTATGATCAAACGCATCTTTTGGACTGTATGTCGCCAGATCTTCAAGGTACATAGAATTCTCGGCATTCCTTCCTACAACAGTAGCGTTTCCTTTGTAAAGTTTAAATCTCACCTTACCCGTTATAAGCTTTGCGATGTTGTTATTAAAAGCATCAAGAGACTCTCTCAATGTAGTAAACCATAAACCGTTATAAACAACCTCTGCGTAAGGATGTCTGACGTGAGTAATCTTATAGTGATACGTAAATCTGTCAAGGACAACACTTTCCAGCTCATCATAAGCTCTTATAAGTATAAGTCCGGCAGGAGATTCATAAACCTCTCTCGTTTTGATTCCCACCAGTCTGTTTTCAACCATATCTATTCTTCCAAACCCGTGTTTTCCGGCAATTTCATTTAAATCCCATACAAGTTTCCAAAGCTCGGAATAGTTTTTACCGTTAATGGCAATCGGTATTCCTTCTTTGAATTCAATCTCTACATACTCTGGTTCATCAGGCGCTTTAAGTGGAGATACTGTAAGGACAAAGGCGTCTTCTGGAGGTTCTGTTTCAAGATCCTCAAGAGGACCAGACTCTATCGCAACCCCCCATAAGTTTCTGTCATAAGAATAAGGTTTTTCCTTTGTGGCTACAACTGGAATTCCATGTTTTGCGGCATATTCAATCTCTTCGTTTCTTGATTTAAACTCCCACTCTCTAACAGGTGCAAGAACTTCAATATCAGGATCAAGTGCCCAGACAGAAGCTTCAAATCTTACCTGGTCGTTTCCTTTTCCGGTTGAACCGTGAGCAACGTAATCCGCACCAACTTTATGAGCAAGTTCAACAAGTTTTTTGGCTATGAGAGGTCTTGATAGAGCGGAAAGCAAAGGATATTTACCCTCATAAAGAGCACCTGCTCTCATCAAAGGCATACAGTATTCCCTTACAAACTCTTCTTTAATATCATCTATAACCGCCTCAACAGCACCAGCCATTTTTGCCTTTGGTTCTATTTCGGAAAGTTCTTCACCCTGTCCCACATCTGCCGTGTAAGTTATAACCTCAAATCCCCTATCTGTCAGCCATCTTACTATTACAGACGTATCAAGGCCACCTGAATAAGCCAGAACTACTCTCTTTCCCACAATCGCCTCCATAATTCAATGGTAGATGGTGAATTTTATACAAAATTCGTTGACATTTAAAGGCAGAATATCTATATTTGAAGCCATCAAAAAGTGGCGACGTGGCTCAGGTGGTTAGAGCGGGCGGCTCATACCCGCCAGGTCGGTGGTTCGACTCCACCCGTCGCCACCAAATATCCTTCCGTCAGGAATAATGAAAATAGAAGAGAAAGTCCTCTCTACCATTAAAAGGTTTTCTCTACTAAAACCTAACGAAACTGTTCTCTGTGCCGTTTCCGGAGGACCTGATTCGATTGCCCTGCTCCACATACTAAAAGCGCTATCCAAAAGATTAAAAGTCAACCTCCATGCTGCTCATTTCAATCACGGTCTGAGAGATTCCGAAGCTGATGAAGATGAAAATTTTGTAAAAAGCATCTGCAAAGAATTATTCATACCTCTCATCGTAGGCAAAGAAAATATCAAAAAACTGTCAGGTGGGAAAAATATAGAAGCTGTTGCTAGAAAAGAGAGATACAGTTTCTTACAGGAAACCGCGAAAAAGATAAAAGCTGATAAAATAGCTCTCGGACATACCGCTTCCGACCTGTGTGAAACCGTTATTTTCAATATGACAAAAGGGAGTGGAATAAAAGGATTAAGAGGATTTCTTCCAAAGAGGAAAAACATAATAAGACCTCTCTTTGAAGTGTCCAGGGAGGAAGTTGAAAACTATCTAAAAAACCACAATATTCCGTTTAGAATAGATTCTTCGAATTTCAATATAAAATTTTCAAGGAATTTAATAAGATTGAAAGTGATACCCTACCTTAAGAAAATAAATCCGTCACTGGAAGAAACTATTTTAAGAGAAACACAAACACTAAGAGAACTGGAAGAATTTATCACAGAAACCGTAAACTCAATTCTGAAGAATTGTATTCTAACTCAAAACACCTTCTCAATACAACTAGAAAATCTACTTCCACTGCATTCCTTCATTAAAAAAGCCGTTATTCAGGAAGCATTTCTAAAACTTACAGGAGAATCATTAAATACAAAAAAATTAAGTGCCGTAATTAACCTGCTGAAAAGCCATAAAAGTGGCAGTATTGACCTTAAAAACTCTTTCAAAGCTATAAAAACACAAGATGTTCTTATAATTAAAAAAGAAGAAAAACAGCAAGTTCATTTCAAGATTCCCATAGTAACAATTCCTTCTGAAATAGAAACACCTTCTGGAACTTTCAAATTTGAAAACACCAAAGATGGAGATTTCGTATTCCCTGAAGATGAACTAAAAAAAGGATTGTTCATAAAAACAAGAGAAGGTGGAGAGTGGTTATCACTTCCTTTTGGAAGGAAAAAGCTAAAAAAATTCTTAAACGAGAAAAAAATTCCGTTTCATCTGAGAAACAGAATACCTCTGCTTACAACAGACGAAAATGAAGTGATATGGATTCCAGGTCTCTACAAAAAAACATATATTAAGGAAAGCAAAAGAAAAGTATTCGTGAGGTATGAAGGTGGAATTAAAGATTTTGATAAATGAGAACGAACTGAAAGAGAGATTAAAAACACTGGGAAGAGAAATTTCCGAAGCCTTCAATGGTGAAAAAGTAACAGCTGTGTGTATATTAAAAGGTGCTTTCATGTTTACAGCTGACCTTATAAGAGAAATGGAAACAGAAGTAGAAGTTGAATTTATGAGAATTAAAAGCTACGACGGTATGAAAAAGAAAGTCGATAAACTCCTTTATGATGTGGAATGCGACATAAAAGGTAAGAACGTGCTGATCATAGATGATATACTTGATACTGGCGGTTCTCTAAAATTTGCGACGAAAGAACTGAGGAAGAGGAAACCGGCGCGGATGAAAACCTGCGTCCTACTTGAAAAAGAAAGGAAAAAAGACTTTAAAGCAGACTTTGTAGGATTTAAAATACCTGATAAGTTTGTTGTCGGATACGGACTCGATATAAATGAATTATATAGAGACTTACCCTACATTGCAGTAGTAGAAAACAACAACTGAGGAGTGTAAGATGAATCGGTTTCAGGATATTTTGAAAAGCGTAGCATTATGGATAACAATAGCCCTTATTATGATAATAGCTTTCAACTTTTTCAGTTCCCCTCAATTTACAAGGAAAAACATTCCGTTTTCCACATTCCTCCAGGAAGTTGAAAAAGGTGAAGTTAAAAAAGTAACAATAAAAGGGCAGCAAATCACAGGCGTTACAAAAGAGGGAAAGGAATTTGAAACATACGCACCTTACTATCCTGATCTCGTTAAACAACTGACAGAAAAGAAGGTTGAAATAAACGTTAAGCCGGAAGAAGGGAGTCCCTGGTATATAACGGTTTTGGTATCCTGGCTCCCGATGATATTCCTAATTGTTATATGGATAAGCATGATGAGACAGATGAACGCAGGAGGAAGTAAAGCTCTCTCTTTTGCGAAAAGTAGGGCGAAGATATTCATAGACAACAAGCCTAAAGTAACATTCAAAGACGTTGCAGGCATTGACGAAATTAAAGAAGAAGTGGCGGAAATCGTTGAATTCCTGAGAAATCCAAAAAAATACCAGCAACTTGGTGGAAAAATTCCAAAAGGCATCCTCTTAGCAGGAGCTCCTGGGACAGGTAAAACATTGCTTGCAAAAGCAATAGCAGGCGAAGCTAACGTTCCATTCCTCTCCGTCAGTGGTTCAGAATTCGTAGAAATGTTTGTTGGTGTAGGTGCATCAAGGGTAAGAGATCTCTTCGATCAGGCAAAGAAAAACGCTCCGTGTATAGTATTTATCGACGAAATTGACGCGGTCGGAAGAAAAAGAGGTGCAGGATTCACAGGCGGGCATGACGAAAGAGAACAAACGCTTAACCAGCTACTTGTAGAAATGGACGGTTTTGAAAGTAACGAAGGAATCATCGTAATTGGTGCAACAAACAGACCGGACATTCTTGATAGAGCATTGCTAAGGCCCGGAAGATTTGACAGACAGATCTATGTTCCTCTTCCTGATGTAAAAGGAAGACTTGAAATCCTGAAAATTCACACAAGGAACAAACCTCTTGCGGAAGACGTTGACCTTGAAGTTATCGCCCGTTCAACACCAGGATTCTCAGGAGCTGATCTTGCAAATATAGTTAATGAAGCAGCGCTAATAGCAGCCAGAAAAGGGCATGGGAAGATAATGATGGAAGACTTTGAAGAAGCAAAAGATAAAGTGACAATGGGAATTGAAAGAAAGAGCATGGTTCTAAGTGAGAGGGAAAAGATAACAACTGCTTACCACGAAGCTGGCCATACACTTGTAGCAAAACTCCTGCCAAATGCAGATAGAGTCCACAAAGTAACGATAATACCCCGCGGAAAAGCTCTTGGAATCACGCAACAGTTACCGGAAGACGACAAATACACTTACACCAAAGAATACCTCCTTGACAAACTGTGTGTTCTCTTCGGAGGAAGGGTGGCTGAAGAAGTAGCCCTTGGAACAATCTCAACAGGTGCCGGCAACGACATAGAGAGAGCTACTGAAATTGCAAGAAAGATGGTTGCAGAGTGGGGAATGAGCGACAAAATAGGCCCCATTGCCATAAAGATGAAAGAGCAGTTAGGTGAGCCTACCGAAATAGTAAGTGAAGATCTCAAAAGACTTGTTGATAAAGAAGTTAAAAGAATAGTTACCGAAACTTACCAGAAAGCAAAAGAACTGATAACGAACAACTTAGAAAAACTTGAAAACCTTGCTAAAGCTCTTCTTGAAAGGGAAACTTTAACCGGTGAAGAGATAGATCTTGCGATGAACGGAGAACTCAAAAACGACAAAAAACCACCCGAAAATCCGGCACCACCACAAAATAGTGATAAAAAAGAAGGGGAAAGAGACATACCACCGGGATTCAACCCTCAACTTGAAATGTAGTGGAGGAAAAGTGATAGATAAGGAAAGAATAAAAAAAGCTGTAAGAGAAATCCTGATTGCTATCGGAGAAGATCCGGACAGAGAAGGGCTGAAAGATACACCAAAACGTGTTGCTAACATGTATGAAGAAATCTTAGCCGGTTATGAAGACTCTCCAGAAAACCACTCGGTCCTGTTCAGCGAAAAGTATGATGAAATGATAATCGTTAAAGACATTCCTTTTTTTTCAATGTGCGAACATCACATGCTTCCGTTTTTCGGAAAGATACACATAGCCTACATACCGAGTGAAGAAAAGGTAACAGGTCTCTCAAAACTCGCCAGAATAGCTGATGTTTACGCAAAGAGACTCCAGCTTCAGGAAAGAATGACGGAACAGATCGCCGATGCCATCATGGAAAAGTTCAATGCAAAAGGTGTAATGGTAATTGTTGAGGCTCAGCATCTTTGCATGATAATGAGAGGAGCTAAAAAGCCAGGCTCATTTACCATTACGAGTGCAATTAAAGGTATATTAAGAAACGAGCCTACAAGAACTGAAGCACTATTTTTAATAAAGGATAGGAAATGAAAAGACTACTGTTAGCAGTAATACCTGCAGTAATAACATCTTCCTGTATAACAGGCACTCCTCAGGAGAAGGGAAAACCAGCAATAGCTCCACCTATTCAGGAAACTCAAGTTTTATCAAGGAAGGAAAAGGCTGAAGGATTCTATAAAATAGGTGTCTCTTATCTGCAACTCGGAGACATTCCCCTTGCACTTAAATACCTTTTTAAGGCAAAAGATTTAAATCCAGATGATCCAAAAATTTATAACATGATAGGGTATACGTTTTATGTTAGAGGTGACACAAAATCAGCAATAAAATATATACATAAAGCTCTTGATATTGATTCTAACTTTTCTGAAGCCTACATGAATTTAGCAACAATAGCTGAAGGCGAAGGTAATTTAAAAGAGGCAAAAAAATATTATCTTAAAGCACTTTCCAATCCTTTATTCCTAAAACCAGAAGTTGCTTACTATAAACTGGCACTAATAGAAGAAAAGGAAGGAAATCTTAAAAAAGCTCAGAGATACCTTAACCTTGCCATAAGAAACAATCTTGATTTTGCACCTGCTTACGTAAAACTTGGTGAAATCCTTCAAAAGGAAGGAAGAATAGAAGATGCAAAACTTCTCTATTATCAGATAATAAAACGCTTTCCTAACATACAGGAGGTTTACTATCGCCTTGGCATTATCTATTTAAATGAAAAAAATATACCACTTGCAAAAAAATTCCTGATAAAATGTTATAAATTAAATCCCGACTCAAAATGGGGCATAAAAGCTCAAGAGGTGATAGTAAAGTATGGCTTTAAAGAATAAACTTTTAATAGTCATAGGAATATTTACAGGTATAATAGTTGCATTTATTGCGGCTGTTTTTCTGTTTCTATATAAACCTTCATTTTTTCTTTCACTTATATTCGGAAAAGAAGAAATTCCAATTGTTAAAAAAGAAGAAAACACCACTCTGACGCAAAAAGAGCTTTACAGACTTGAAGAAGTTGTTACAAAGAATTTAGTAGAAATCAAAGAAGGGATAGCCCTTCATCCCGCTGTTGTTTTAAAGGTTACACAGAATGGAAATCAAACAGATGCTTATATACTAACGATATCAGAACTTGAATGGCCCTTTATAAAAACTTTAATAAGAGGAGGCATAACACTTGATAAAGTAAAACAGGTTTACAAGTGTGGCAATATTTACCTTATAGACTATGACATAACAGGTATGTGGGTTCCATCTGTGAAAGCCGGACCTTTTATTGATAAAGGAGTTATTGTTCCGGGAATAGACAACGGAGAACCTATAATAATGCCATTTTACGGAAATTGCACGCAAACTTCAGGATTAGTTTTCAATAACTTTGGAGATTTTGCCGGCGTATGCGTTACAGGAAAATTTGTTCCTTCAGATTTTATCGAAACTCTAAATCCATCAACATGTATTCCTCTCCTTCATCCTGAAAATGAAACAGAGAATGCCACAGGAAGCGTAACAAATTCAACAACCGCCACTGTCCCAACATTAAACAGGACAAACATCACTACAGGAAATAATATTACACAAAACGGAACAACGAACCAGGATTCCACAGAAGAAAAATAATATAATAATTTACACATCCTATTGAGGAATATTTATGAAAAGCTTTGAGAAAGACATTGAGTATTTTGAAAGCTTAATATCTGAAGGAGAAATATTAGAAGCCACCGAATTTGGACTTAAATTACTAAACAAATACCCCGACAATTCAGTACTTCTGGATAAAGTTGTAGATTTCCTTTTCAAGGTGGGAAAAGGGAAAAACGCAATTAACCTTATATTGTCTCTGTCTCAAAAGAAGCTAAAAGAAGGTTACATTGAAAGTGCAGAATCACTTCTAAAAAAAGGATTAAAGTATGAACCCTATAATATTAGAATCAGGAAACTGCTATCACTAATATACGAAGAGAAGGGACTTTTGTATGAAAGTTTCAGAATAATCTTTGAAGGATGGAAAAATTGCCGGAATATTCAGGAAAAAAACGAAATGCGGAAAGAGATGATACTGAAACTTGAAAAACTAATAAGCACGGCAGAAGAGCTCAAGAAAAAAAATGTAGAAAATTTACTTATCTATTTTGCCAACCTCGCCCGAAAAACATTAAAAGCTGATAGATGCAGCCTATACCTTTTTAACAATAAAAAAAACGAACTATGGACAAAATTGGCTCACGGTGTAGAAAAGATAATTATCCCGGCCGATAGAGGGTTTGCAGGATATACGTTCAAAACCGGTACCCCGGTTATATCAAACAATCCATATGATGATAAAAGATTCTACAGGGATATAGACCAACAAACAGGTTACAGGACAGAAAACATAGCCACGGTGCCGATGTTCGGGAAAAATGAGAAAGTAATCGGCGTATTTCAGGCGTTGAACAAAAAGGGAGGATTCTCCAGGGATGATGTTGCATTTCTATCATTCTTGGCAGAATATTTTGCCACAATAATAGATGATTTTAACTTTGAAAAGAACTTGCAACAGAACACCAATTGAATATATTTTAGCTTTGACTAACGCGCCCGTAGCTCAACTGGATAGAGCGTGGGACTACGGATCCCAAGGTTGCGGGTTCGACTCCTGCCGGGCGCGCCACTTCTCATCCCTTTCCTTTGAACCTTATCAATCATAAATTTTCTCCAAATCCCCCTAAAAGGAATCTATAATGAAAAGTGACGTTGTATTTATACTTGAAGCACTAAAAGAAGCAGAAAAGGCATACAGATATGGGGAGGTTCCCATAGGTGCTGTGATTGTAAAAGATAACCAAATTATAGGAAGAGGCTTTAACCGAAAAGAATTTCTCCAAAAACCGACAGCCCATGCAGAAATCATTGCTATAGAGGAAGCTTCAAGAAAATTAAATTCCTGGAGATTAAATGATTGCACGTTATACTCAACGGTAGAGCCGTGCATAATGTGCTGCGGTGCCATAATTCAGGCAAGAGTAAAAAAGGTGGTCTATTCTGTACCGGATCCAAAATTTGGCGGGATTGAAAGCCTGTTTTCAACGCTTTCCCATCCGAAAGCAAACCATCAGGTTGAAACGGTAAAGATTTACATCCCGGAAGTGGAAACGTTGATGAAAGATTTCTTCAAAAATTTAAGAGAGAAAAAAATGGGTATAATTTCTAACCGATGAAATAAAAAATTTAAAACAAAAGGAGGCCGCTTTGAAACCGATTAAAACGAGACTGCTGACTCCGGGACCTACAATAGTTCCCGAAAGGGTTCTTCAGGCGATGTCAACTCACACGCTATACCACCGCTCTCCGGAATTTAAAACCATTTTCTCTGAAACAATAGAAAGACTTAAGAGGTTTTTCAGAACTGAAAGAGACACGCTCGTTCTGACCGCTTCCGGAACAGGTGCAATGGAAGCAGCCGTTGCCAACCTGTTCGCTCCCGGTGACAGCGCCGTTGTCGTGGTAGGCGGAAAGTTCGGAAAAAGGTGGAAAGAGCTCTGCGAAGCGTTTGGCGTCAAACCTGTAGTAATAGAACTTGAATGGGGAAAAGCGGTAAAGGTTGAAGATATAAAGGAAGCAATAGAGAAAAACCCAAACGTAAAGGGTGTTTTTATCCAGATATGCGAAACATCAACAGGTGTTTACAACGATGTAAGGGCGATAGGTGAAATTACATCAAAATATGATGATGTGATATTAGTTGCCGATGGTATAACGGCCTTTGGAGTTTACGACATCCCAGTTGATGACTGGAATATAGACGTTGCTATAACAGGTTCCCAAAAAGCTCTAATGACACCGCCCGGGCTTGCCGTCATTTCTCTTAACGAAAAGGCTAAAAAGCGTCTGGAAAGGGAAAGGAGTGTTTACTACTTTGACCTTGCAAAAGAGATTAAAAATCAGGCAAAGGGGCAAACTGCATACACACCAGCTGTAAATCTTATAGTGGGACTAAATGAAGCGCTAAAAATGATAGAGGAAGAAGGACTTGAAAATGTTGCCGAAAGGCACCGCATACTGGCAATGTGTGCAAGAGAAGGAATAAAAGCCTTAGGACTTGAACTTTTATCAGAAGTGCCGGCAAACGGAGTAACAGCTGTAAAGGTTCCTGAAGGTATAGACGGACAGAAGCTCGTTTCATGGATAAGGGAAAAGTTCGGAATCGTCATAGCTGGTGGACAGGATCACCTAAAAGGAAAAATATTCAGACTCTCTCACATGGGATACGTTGACATCTTTGATCTCTTAACAGAACTTGAAGCTGTCGAATTTGCCCTGACAAGGATGGGATACAGGATAGAGTATGGAATATCTGTGAAAGCAGCAATGGATACATTTATAAGAGCCGTTCATAAAAGACCAGTTTAACAACAAAGGGGCTTTGGAGCCCCATATCATTTTCTCTCCTCATACTCAATCTTTACATCCGGCTTTGGCGCCGGAAGTCTTTCTGCAGGCCTTGAAATTTCAAACCTCCCCTCTTTTATCCACTCCTTCAGAATGTTTGCTATCTCCCTTGCTTTGTAGTAGGAAGAGAGAGGACAGGTTTGAATCTTTTTGCCGTTTATCTCTATCTGTCCCTTCCTCAAGTCACCGTAATTAACATAAGCTATCGGATTAACCGCTTCACCGCTTGGATAATCGGAGGAGTAGTCATAAACAGGTGCTAGTATTTCGGAATCTTTAACGGAAGTGTAAAAAGCTATTCTCTCATTAAGTATAGGTATGGGAATCCCGATCCCGACAAAGAGAGAAACACCATAGCCAATAATTGAAGCAGCCCTTATGAAATTGGTGCTCATCTGCTTCATGTCGCCGACAGTCATTATGGTACCGCTTCCCTCAACGGGCTGTCCTTTCTTTGTTCTCCTTACACCGAATGGTGCATGCTGAGTTCCATGAAACGCAATATATCCAATGCCACCGCCCAGGAATATCCGCGTCCCGATACCTATTGTTTCAAAAAACGGATCATTGAGAAGCGGGCTCAACTGTCCGGCACTTGAGTATGTGGCATTTCCCATGTTTGGACGAAGTATTCCCATATAAGTATAAATCGTTCTGGAAGATTTATTAACTGCAACGTTATAGTTCTGATAGCAGTTCCTTGGATTGCACAAAATAGCGTCTCGCACGGTTTTTATGTTAATAATTTTTTTGATTTCTCTCCTTGGATAACAATCTGTGCCGTAAGCATAGGCTTCAAGCTCTATATCCTCACCTGCTATCAATTCTTCGATAACGTGTGCACCACCGTACTCAAACCTACCAGGATAAACCTCGTTTCGAGGATCATTTTCAGGAAGGGCACTTGCTCCAATATAAAGATCAACAGCAGCAAGGGCACCATAGGCAGGAACACCATTAAGGTAGATCTCTTCCATCTTCATTTTAGGCCTTGTATGACCTACATTTAAAAAGGCACCGGATGAACACATCGCACCAAATGTTCCTGTAGTAACGACATCCACTTCTTCGGCTGCCTTTACAACGCCCATTTCTTCAACAATTTCAATCATCTCTTCGGCGGTTACAACAACCGCTTCGCCCTGCCTTATTTTTTCGTTTATCTCTTCATAGGTTTTATTAACCTTAAACTGTTCTTCCATGTTTCTTCTCCATTTACTCAATCGGTTCGGCGATAAGGTCAACATTACTGGCAAGTGCGGTTATTTTTGCATCTACAAACGTTCCAGGGGGATAATTACCCTTTAAGTAAACTATTCCGTCCACTTCGTACGCATTTCTATAGCCTCTTGCCTCAACATAACCTTCCATATCGTCAGCCGGACCGTCAACGATAAGTCTCATCTCTTTCCCGATAAATTTTCTGTTATTCTCTTCAAAAATAGAATACTGAACTTCTTCTAAAAGGTTGAGCCTTGAATCTTTAACATCTTCTGGGAGATCTCCCATATTATAGGCAGCTGTTCCCTCTTCACTTGAATATTTGAAAAAACCAACCCAATCAAGTTTTTTCTCTTTCAAAAATTCAACAAGCTTTTCAAAATCCTCTTCCGTCTCAGAAGGAAAGCCTACAATAAACGTGCTCCTCAATGCAACATCGGGAATCCTTGTTCTTATCTTATCTATAAGTTCATCTATATATTTGCGAAAATATTTTCTTCCCATTGAAAGCAAAACCTTATCCGTAACATGCTGAAACGGAACATCAAGATAGTGAAGAACTTTTTTGCTATCAGCAATATAATCTATCAACTCATCGGTAATGTGAGATGGATAGGTGTACATAAGTCTTATCCACTCAATTCCTTCAACCGTTTCAAGCTTTTTCAAAAGCTTCAGCAAACCGTTTTTCTCCTTCTTATCCATACCGTAGGCAGTTGTATCCTGAGCTATAATGTAAAGTTCTTTAACGCCTTTCTCGGCAAGAAACCTTGCCTCTTCAATAATCTCTTCCTCTGGACGACTCCTGTAAGGCCCCCTTATAAGGGGAATAGCGCAGTAGGTACAGTTGTTTGAACATCCTTCAGCAATCTTAAGATAGGCTATATGGGAAGGCGTAAGAATATGCCTGTAAAGAAATGGTTTTTCAGGTTGAAACTGTCTATCAAGTATCTTATCAACACTCCTCTCAAGTTCGTCAACACCTATAAAAACATCTACTTCTGGAAGCTCTTTTTTAAGTTCATCTCTGTATCTCTGATAGAGACATCCCGCAACAACAACCTTTTTCTCAGGATCTCTTTTCTTCTCTTCTATGGCCGTTAGTATCTCGTCTATGGATTCTTCCTTGGCAGGTGTTATAAATCCGCAGGTATTAACGATAATGATGTCCGCATCCTCAAGGTTATCAACAAAAAGCACATCTCCTGTAGCCTTTAAAAGACCTACTATATGCTCGGTATCAACCAGATTTTTGGGACATCCAAGACTTATAACGGCAACCTTTTTCATAAATCACCTTTCAGCTTTTTTATAACCGATTCAAAATCTATCGCACCCTCGTAAAGTGCCTTTCCCGTAATAGCACCAACCACATTCGGAATTCTGGAAAGACGAATAACATCATCTTCCGTAGCAATACCGCCGGAAGCTATAACAGGCTTCCTAACACTCTTTGCAAAGTTAGAAACTTCTTCAAAGTTTGGTCCCTCAAGAGTTCCGTCTCTTGAAATATCGGTGTAAACAAATCCCCAGATAGAGAGACTCTCGTACCTTTTAGCAAAATCAACCGCTTTTAGATCCGTTTTCTCCACCCATCCCCTCGTTGTCATAAAACCGTCTTTGGCATCAACGCCTAAAACCACGCCGCCCGGAAAAGATTCAACCATCTCAAGGAAAAGTTCTGGATTTTCAACAGCAACAGTTCCAAGGATAATTCTGTCAATACCTATATCTTTTAAAGCCTTTACGGCATCTATGGTTCTGACTCCTCCACCAAATTGAACAGGAATGGAAAGCCTTTTAATAATTTCTTCAACTATCCTGATATTTGCCGGAACACCGTTAAAAGCTCCGTCAAGATCAACAACATGAAGCCTTGTTGCACCTTTGTCCTGCCACAACATTGCCGCATCAACAGGATTGTCAAAGTATTCCTTTATCGCATCGGCCCTTCCCTTGTAGAGCCTTACACACTTACCACCTTTTATGTCAACTGCAGGAATAAGTTCAAACATCTATCCTCCCTTAAATACCAAGAATATCGAACATAGTGTAAAGACCTGCTGGTCTTCCATAAATCCACTTTGCAGCTTCAACAGCACCTTTAGCAAAAGTCTCTCTGCTTGTGGCTCTGTGGGTTAGCTCTATCCTCTCACCGGGAGCGGCAAAAAAGACCGTATGGTCTCCAACCACATCTCCCATCCTGGCTGCAAGGATACCTATCTCTTCAGGTTTCCTCTCTCCGACAAAACCTTTCCTACCGTAAACAGCAACGTCTTCAAGCCTTCTACCAATTGCCTCTGCTATAACTTCAGCGAGTCTCATAGCGGTTCCAGAAGGTGCATCCTTTTTAAATCTGTGATGGATTTCAAAAATCTCTATGTCATAACCTTTATTCTTCAACGCTTTTGCAACTTCACCGACGAATTTAAAGAGTATGTTCACCCCGAGGCTCATATTCGGTGAAAAGACTATCGGAATATCTCGGGCTGCTTTCTTTATCTCTTCAATTTCTTCGGGTTTAAATCCGGTCGTCCCTATAACAAGTGCAACATTATTCTTTTTGGCTTCTTTTAACAATTCAAGAGTAGCAGACGGAACAGTAAAATCTATTACCACATCAGGTTTATTGGAAATTTCGGAAAGTGATGAAACAAACACAAGTTTATCATCAAAAGATTTCCCTATAAGTGGGGAACCCGGTTTCTCAAGAACTCCAGCAAGTTCCATGTTATCTTCAGCCTTAATAAGAGAAGAAATCAGCCTTCCCATTCTTCCGTTGGCACCGTTAACCGCCACTTTTACCATCAATCACCTCTCTTATACTCAAACCATTTAACAATACCGTAAACAATACCAAGAATAAGAATCAACGCACCTATACCAAGTTTAAACGAAACAGGTTTCGTATGTTCAAGGGAAAGAACAAGTGCTTCACGAATAGTAGCTGCAAGGGCAACACTAACAAATGCACTGACTGCAAGTTCTCCACCCATCATGAATTTTATCTCACTGTTTAGGAGTTCTAAAACAGTCCAAAGAATAAGTAGATCACCAAGGGCAGATATGAGACCGTGAGAAAGATCTCCGTGGAAGAAATGGATAACATCCATAACAAAGAGACCTGCTACCACAATGCCAAGAACCATTAAACCCAGAATAATTGCAACATCCATAACAAAGGCAAACTTTTTGGTGAACCTTATAACAAACTTCTCGGCAGGATCAGCTTCAATAAATGTTCTCATTTCATGATCTATGTAGAAAGAAAGCATAACAGAAAGATGAAGGTCAAGAAGTTTTGAGAGGGAACGGGTATATTCCTCTATAAGAGTGCACCCTTCTCCTTTCTGTTCAACAAGCACTTTAACAATTCTCTTAGTGCAAAAACGCCTCACAAAGTTCATCATAGCAACGATAAGATTTGTAGGGATTCCGAGGTCAGCATGAACCTTGGCAATTCTCAGTATGTAAGTGAGATACTCTGAATCGTACTTACCCGAAAAGAGTTGCTCATACCAGTGAATAACTTCATCCTTTATCTTTTT
Organism: Desulfurobacterium indicum; assembly: GCF_001968985.1. NCBI lineage: Bacteria > Pseudomonadati > Aquificota > Aquificia > Desulfurobacteriales > Desulfurobacteriaceae > Desulfurobacterium > Desulfurobacterium indicum. Next base: position 20,097 of record NZ_MOEN01000017.1, read on the forward strand.
AAAATCATCTTCCGAAATGTATTTTGAAGCCTCATCATACTTCAAAAGCTGGTTGAAAAAAGCTTCTGCAAATTCATCCTTAAAAGAGATAAGCATATGACCAATTTCTTTAAGGTTATCGACATCCTTTTTCCGAAGCTCAAACTGATAGAGGAGACGCTCCATATCTGAATAACTTATCTGAACACCCATTTAGAGCACCCCCTTCTCTTTTAAGACTTTTCTTATAATCTCTTCTTTCTCCGGCGTTGTCAGACAGAGAGGTAATCTGAACTCCTTCTCCATTCTTCCCATCATTGAAAGAGCCGTTTTAACAGGAATAGGATTGGTATCAACAAACATCGTTTTGTGAAGAGGATAAAGCTCTAAATGGAGCTTCCTTGCCTCATCAATATTGCCTTTTACAAAGGCTCTATACATTTTTACCATTCTATCTGGGACAATGTTTGCCGTAACAGAAATTACACCTTTTCCACCAACGGCAAGCAACGGATAAAACGTAAGATCATCACCTGATAGAACCTCTATTTTATCACCACAAAGGTTAACAATTTCGGTTGCGACATTCGTACTTCCTGTAGCCTCTTTAATTGCAACAACGTTTTCTATAACTGACAACCTTGCAACCGTTTCCGGTAGCATGTTAACCCCAGTTCTACCAGGAACGTTGTATAGAACAATTGGGATATCCACGGCTTCAGCAATTGCCTTAAAATGACGATAAAGACCTTCCTGATTAGGCTTATTGTAGTAAGGTGTAATAAGGAGTGCTCCATCAGCACCCGCTTCTTTTGCGTAAGCTGTAAGCTCTATCGCTTCCTTGGTAGAGTTAGAACCTGTACCAGCTATAACTTTGGCTCTTCCTTTTACCTGATCAATGGTAATAGCTATAACCTCTTCATGCTCTTCATAGGAAAGAGTGGCGGATTCCCCTGTCGTTCCACAGGGAACGATACCGTTCACACCGCTTTCTATAAGAAACTCTATATGCTCCCTCAACGCCTTTTCATCAACCTTTCCATCTTTAAAAGGTGTAGGTATGGCAACATATATTCCTTCAAACATTACCGCCTCTGAAAATTAAAGCTTACTGGAATTTTAACAAATATGGAGTTTTTATATAATTCACTTCTGGAGCTAAATGGCCTTTAAAACGGAGGTATAATTAGATGAAACTGTGGAGAGGAGTAATAGAAGAATTCAGAGAATTTCTACCTGTAACGGAAAAGACACCGGTTATAACACTAAGAGAAGGAAACACCCCTTTAATAGAAGCGGATAACTTAGCTACCGCAATCAATCCCGACATTAAAATATACCTCAAATATGAAGGGCTGAACCCGACAGGCTCTTTTAAAGACAGAGGAATGACCATGGCTGTCTCAAAAGCCATGGAAGACGGAGCAAAAGCGGTAATATGTGCCTCTACCGGAAACACGTCTGCTGCAGCCGCAGCGTATGCTGCCAAAGCAGGTATAAAGGCGGTAGTTTTAATCCCTGAAGGGAAAATAGCCCTCGGAAAACTATCCCAGGCAGTTATGTATGGTGCCGAAGTAATCCAAATAAAAGGAAACTTCGACGAAGCTCTTGATATAGTGAGAGATATAGGGGGAGATTATCCCATAACAATTGTAAACTCAATCAACCCCTACAGACTTCAAGGACAAAAGACAGCCGCTTTTGAAATATGTGAACAACTCGGGAAAGCACCTGATTTTCATTTTATCCCTGTCGGTAACGCAGGTAACATAACAGCTTATTGGATGGGATACAAAGAATACTTCGAAGCAGGTAAAGTTAACTCAAAGCCAAAGATGTGCGGCTGGCAGGCAGCAGGTGCAGCACCAATCGTTCTTGGACATCCTGTTAAAAATCCCGAAACGATAGCAACAGCTATTCGTATAGGAAATCCAGCCAGTTGGGAGGGAGCTGTAAATGCAGCGAAAGAATCTGGCGGTTTCATAGATATGGTAACTGACGAAGAGATTCTTGAAGCGTACAGATTGGTTGCAAGAACGGAAGGTATATTCTGCGAACCTGCCTCTGCAGCATCAATAGCAGGCGTAATCAAAGCCAACAGAGAGAAAAAACTTTTTTCAAAAGGTGATGTTATTGTCTGCACGTTAACTGGCCACGGTCTTAAAGATCCCGATACGGCTATGTCAATGGGTGTAAAACCGGTTACATTACCTGCTGATGAGAGAGAGATAGTTAAATATTTAGGATTTTAAAATCTTTAAATTAAGGATGTAAAATGAGAGAAACTGAAATTCCAAGAGGATTTAAAACACATCTGCCTAAAGAAGCCCTTGAAATAGGTCACATTTTTAAGAAAATGGAGGGCATTGCACAGCAGTGGGGCTACCTTCCTGTTGTCCCACCCACAATAGAGTACCTTGCAACATTTAAAAAGATAGATGAGCAGTTTGAAGAACTTGCCTTCAAACTTGTTGATAAACAGACCGGAAAACTGATATCTGTTCGTCCAGACTTTACGCCACAAATTGCAAGAATAGTAGCAGCATCCTTTAAAAACGAGGAACCTCCGTTCAGGTTTTACTATAAAGGAAGTATTTTCAGGGATACCAAGGGAAGCCGGGAATTTCCTCAATTTGGATTTGAGCTTATCGGCGTAAATGATATAGAAGCTGATGCAGAAGTAGTAAGCATAATCGTTGATATACTGAAAAATTTAGGACTTAAATCCTTCCAAATAGACATAGGACATGTTGAATTTATAGATGGTGTATTGGAGGAGCTCAATATAGAAAAAGAAAGTAAAATAAAGTTCATAAAGCTCCTATCACACAAAGATCTATCCGGCATAGAAATATTTATGGATGAAAACAACCTGGAGGCAAGCAAGAGAGAAAAGATAGAAGAACTCCTAGAACTTTACGGAAAAGCGGAGATTCTTGATAGAGCACTTGAAATATTTGGCAATGAAAAAGCAAAAAGAGCAGTAAACACACTTAAAGAAATGTTTGAAATCTTAAAGACTTACGGCTTTGAAGAAAATATAATTTTTGATCTATCAGAGAGAAGAGGAATGAAATACCATAGTGGAATAACGTTTGAAATCTTCCATCCTCTATTCGGTATATCTCTCGGAAACGGCGGAAGATACGACAGTTTGGTGAAAAGTTTCGGAAGAAACCTACCTGCTACTGGAGCAGCAATCAGAATAGACCACATTTATCAACTTGTAAAAAGAAAAGAGACCCTCAATCTGCAACTGCCATCCGACATTTATATAATAGATATGAAGAAGGAACTCAGGAAAGCCTACGAAGTAGCAAAACTGCTCAGGAAACAAGGATATAACGTTGCAAGGGATATAGTTAAAAGACCGGTTGAAGCCTCACTAGAAGTAGCCTTTAACAAAGGATTCAAATATGCTATAGTCCTCAATCCCCAGGGTGAAAATAATCGAGTGATCGTTACAGGACGAAATACCAGAAAAGTGATTGAAGAAGGTAGAACAATTGAGGAAACTGTTAGCAAGATAATAGAAAGTCTGGAGGAACATTAATGGCAACACTTGGAATAGTGGGCACCCAGTGGGGTGACGAAGGTAAAGGAAAAATAGTAGATATCCTTTCGGACAAAGCAGATATAATTGCAAGGTTTCAGGGCGGAAACAACGCCGGGCATACAGTAGTAATAAGCGGAAACAAATACGTTCTCCATCTGCTTCCGTCCGGTATTCTTCACGATGAAAAAATATGTGTTCTCGGAAACGGAATGGTAATCGACCTTGAAGCTCTCATAAATGAAGTGGAATTTATAAAACGTGTCGGAAAACCGGTAGATGGAAGAATTCTTCTATCTGAAAGAGCACATATAATACTTCCCTACCATAAGCAGCTTGATGCAGCCTCAGAAATGAAAAAAGGTAACGGTTCAATAGGCACAACATTAAAAGGTATAGGTCCTGCATACAGAGACAAAGCCGGAAGGATGGGCATAAGAATTGCTGACCTTAAAAACCCCGAAACCTTTAAGAGAAGACTTGTAGAAAATATTAAAGAAAAAAGCATAATTCTTAAATATGTTTATGGTTATGAACCCGACTTGAACGCCGATGAGATATACACATCAACCATGCGTGCCTTTGAAAAACTTGAACCTTTTGTGGCCGATACAATATCCTTTTTAAATAGAGCCATTGACGAAGGAAAAAATGTCCTGTTTGAAGGTGCTCAGGCAACACTTCTTGACATAGATGCCGGAACATATCCATTTGTTACATCTTCAAACTCTTCAGCTTTAGGTATAGCTTCTGGAACAGGTATCAGTCCAAAAAAAGTTCAAAAAATAGCCGGAATTGCAAAAGCTTACACAACGAGAGTGGGAAGCGGCCCTTTTCCTACAGAACTTGGCTGTCAGTTAGGAGAACTATTAAGAGCAAGGGGACACGAATACGGCTCAACAACCGGAAGACCAAGACGCTGCGGCTGGTTGGACCTTGTTGCCGTTAAATATTCAACCATAGTTAACGACCTTGATTCCCTTGTAATCACAAAACTTGACGTTCTCGATGCATTTGAAGAGATAAAAATATGTGTTGGATATAAACTGGATGGAAAAACCATTAGTAACTTTCCGTCAACAGTTGAAGAACTTGAACTTGTAGAACCGATTTACAAAACATTACCGGGATGGCATACGGAAACTACACAGATACAGGAATTTGATAAACTTCCAGAAAACGCTAAAAAGTTTATAAACTTCATTGAAGAATATGTTGGCATTCCTGTATCTTTTGTCTCTACAGGACCTCAGAGAAGTGAAATTATATGCAGAACACCTCTGTGGTAGGTTGAATTTAACCTAAAAGTAGCTATATTTTCTTAAAAATAAAGTGCTGCGCCCGTAGCTCAGTAGGATAGAGCGCGAGATTCCTAATCTCGAGGTCGCAGGTTCGATCCCTGCCGGGCGCGCCACTTTCTTAAAAAGTCAGGATTATTTACTCTCAAACCTTCCAAACCTTTAAAAAGCGAAAATTATGAGATTTTAATATTCGATTATAACCTATTGGTTCCATTATTCAGCCTCACGGTTATTGGCTTTTTAAAAAAATTTTTTTAAATTTACGTTGCATATTGGAACAACGGAAACAAATGATTATAAATACGAATGAGTTTCAATAAACAAAATGAGAGCTTTGGCAAAGAAACAAATAAGATGGAAGAAATAAATACAAGCACAGGGAAGGCTTTATGGAAAAGTTTGATCCTTTAAAACTTAAGAAATTAAGAAAGAAAAAAAATTTAACACAAGAAGAGCTTGCAGAGATTTTAGGAGTTCATCCGGTAAGTTATGCAAGATGGGAATCGGGACAGAGAGAACCTAAAGCCGAATACGTCATAAGGCTAGCAAAAATACTCGGGACATCTCCAGAGTACTTCTTCAAAGAAGAGAAAAATATGGAGTATAAAACAAAAAAAATAGACCTTCCTAATCATCCTAACGGAAATATACCGTATCAAGTGTTATGGATAGAAATAAACGAAGACCTGTGCAATGTTGTAAAAGCCGGTGATGTTCTATTGGTAGCCAAAGTTCCTCTTAAATCTTTAAAAAATGGAGAAAAAATTCTTGTATCAAGAAATGGTAAAAGAGAAATAAGGCGATACTTTTTGAAAGAAAATACTGTATTCTTGATTCCAATGAATGATTCTGAAGAAATAATAATTTTGGACAGAGAGAAAGCTTCAGAAATGGAAAAGCACATGTATTTAATTCTTGGGAAATACCAACCGCTAAGATAAAAAACACCTACTACTACCTGATGGTTAATTTAAGAAATTAAAATTAAATTCTTAAATTTAATTATTATTATTTCCAATCTGCAAATAAGAGGTATAATGCAAAATATAAACTGAAATGGGGGATACTTGAAATGGTGGCGCTTGGTCAAACTATTGATATATCAAAATTTCTACTAGCAATATCCTCAATGAACGGTCTCTCAGATCCGGCAATAAACAATCACAATTACAGGGTGGCTTTCCTCTCTTATCTTATAGGAAAAGAGATAAGCTTTTCAAATGAATTTCTTTACAATCTTCTAGTCTCCGGACTGCTTCACGATATAGGACTTCTACTCGTTCACATAAGCGAAGATATAGCTCTTTTAAAAAACCCTTCAGAAAAAGAGACAAAGAAAATTCACCTCCATGCGGAAGTAGGATATGAACTTTTAAAAAAATTTCCCTATTTTTCAAAAATAGCTAAAATTGTTAAGTATCATCATTATTCTTATCAAGAAGCAATATCAAGTCCACATATTCCATTTAGCGCAGCTATAGTAAATCTGGCAGACAGAATAGACATCTTTATAATAAACAATGCAGATCCTGAAGAGCCTTATTCAAATATATCCAAAGTATTGCCAAAACTTGAAAAATTCCTTAATAGGCAGAAAGGAAAAACCTTTAGTCCGAAGCTGGTAGATCTGTTTCTCAATAAAATTTCTCACCAGGAAGCCTTCTGGTATGAAATACTAAATGAGGAATGTTTGAAAGAAACACTGGAATACTTATTAAAAAGCTTCGATAACAAGCTTCCGTCAGAAGCCTTTTATGACCTTTCACAAATTCTGGCTTACTTAATTGACTTTAAAAGCCCTTTTACAGCCACTCACTCTTCTGGAGTAGCTCAAACAGCTGTCTCACTTGCCAGTTTCTTTAAATTCACATCTCCAGACTTAAAAAAAATAAAAATAGCAGGACTTTTACACGACATAGGAAAAGTGGCAATACCGCTAAACATACTAGAAAAACAGGGAAAGCTAACGGAAGAAGAATTTAACGTAATGAAATCCCATGTTTTTTATAGCTACAAAATCATATCACGACTGAATGTTGATAACGACATAATAGAATGGGCTTCCTATCACCATGAAACCCTTGATGGAACAGGATACCCTTTTAGACTTGCAGCTAAGGAACTTTCACTCGGATCAAGGGTAATGGCCGTGGCAGATATATTTACAGCCTTAAGAGAAGATAGGCCCTATAAAAAAGGACTTCCCCCGGAAAGAGCCGTCTCTATAATAGAAGAGCTTGCCCAAAAGAACAAGTTAGATAAAAGAGTTGTTAAAATATTGAAAGGAAACCTTAGTAATATAAGTATGCAGGTCGAAGAATCTCAAAAACGGGCGAAAGAACTCTACCAAGATTTAAGAAGCATAGTAGCCATGTATAAAGAACCAAAAAACTTGTAGATCAAGTTCCTTCATCAAGGGATAACCCGGTTATAAATTTTTGCTATAATACCTTCCACCTTTTGCTTTCTCCTTTTATCGTTTTTTCGGAGGTTAAAGATGCTTTTTAAAAAACCACAGGTTGCATTTTATCCCTTCATGGTTTTAAGGGATCCTGACAGATGTGTGAAATGTAAATCCTGCGTTGACCAATGCACGTTTGACGCAACCTACTATGACGAAGATTACGACAGGATCTTAAATCGTAATGAAAACTGCGTTAATTGTAAAAGATGTGAAGCTTTTTGTCCGACAGATGCCATAAAAGTGGTTCCCAATCCTTCAACATTTCATCCTGACGCCAACTGGACACCTGAAGCAATCAGGGATATTCATGTTCAGATGCTTACCGGTGCAGTAATCCTTACATCCACAGGAAACGACAAACCTTACAGAAACTACTTTGACCACCTTCTTCTTGATGCATGTCAGGTAACGAACCCATCAATTGACCCATTAAGAGAACCAATGGAACTAAAAACCTTCTTGGGAAGGAAACCTGACAAGTTAGAATTTGAAGAAGACGAAATATCCATAAAAACAACTATTGGAAAACAACTTAAACTCGAAATACCTGTTCTATTCTCTGCAATGTCATACGGTTCTATCAATCTTAACCTTCAAAAAGCAATGGCAATGGCAGCAGAAGAAAACGGGACATACTGGAACACTGGAGAAGGCGGACTCCACAGAAGTCTTAGAAAATATAAAAATTGCACAATTGTGCAGGTAGCGTCAGGAAGATTCGGAGTTGACATAAACTATCTTGAAACTTCAGCGGCAATTGAAATCAAAATTGGACAGGGTGCTAAACCGGGAATTGGTGGACACCTACCAGGTGAAAAGGTAAACGAAGGGATTGCAGAAACAAGAATGATTCCGGTTGGTGCAGACGCTATCTCTCCGGCACCTCACCATGACATATACTCTATTGAAGACTTAAGACAGCTAATTTATGCACTCAAAGAGGCGACAAACTACGAAAAACCCGTATCTGTAAAAATCGCAGCCGTTCATAACGTTGCCGCAATTGCAACCGGTATTGCCCATGCAGGAGCAGACATCATAGCAATAGACGGTTTCCGTGGTGGAACAGGTGCGACACCGAAATCTTTGAGAGATTATGTTGGTATTCCAATAGAGCTTGCAATTGCTGCTGTCGACGATAGACTCAGGAAAGAAGGTTTGAGAAATAACGTATCCCTGATAGCCGCAGGAGGTTTCAGAAATCCTATAGATGTATTAAAAGCAATAGCCCTCGGAGCTGATGCTGTTTACATAGGAACCGTTGCACTTCTTGCAGCTGGATGCACACAGTGTCAACAATGCCACACCGGTAGATGTGCATGGGGTATTACAACAAACGACCCGAAGCTTGCAAAGAGGCTAAATCCCGATATAGTTGCTGAAAATCTGTCAAACCTTTTAAGAGCGTGGAAACATGACATCAAAGAGATGTTGGGCGCTATGGGAATTAATGCCATTGAAAGTATAAAGGGCAACAGACTAAGGCTTAGAAGTATAGGCCTGACAGAACAGGAAAACAAAATCCTGGGCGTTCTGCCCGCTGGAATGTAAGGGGAGAGACCATGGAGCAGAAACAGCAAAATAAAAAGAGAAGAAACCTTTACAAGGTTTATCCCATAGAGGAAAACTGTATCTCATGCAGGTATTGTGAAGTTGCCTGCACTATGGTTCACAGTGAATCAAAAGACCCCATTAAGGCCTATAAACTTGAAGATCTTTTGCCAAGACCAACCGTCGAGGTAGAGGGTCCCGTTTCCATATCTGTGATGTGCAGACACTGTAAACACCCGTTTTGCCTTGACGCCTGCATATCAGGTGCTATCTGGCAGGATAAAAACGGTGCTGTTCACCTTGACGAAGATGTGTGCGTTGGATGCTGGAGCTGTGTTTTAGTGTGTCCTTTCGGTGCAGTTCATCCACATCTTAATAAAAGACACTCTTTAAAGTGTGACCTCTGTGAAGGAAGAGATTTCCCCGCATGTGTTGAAGCATGTCCAAACAGAGCGCTCGTTTACGACAGGGAGAGGTGAGAATGAAATATGTAATAGTAGGCAACAGTGCTGCAGCAGTGGGCTGTATAAATGGTATTAGAAAAGTTGATAAGGAAGGCGAAATAACAGTTATCACCTACGAAAAGGAAGGTTGCTACTCAAAGCCAATGATAGCCGATATTCTCGTTGACCTTCCTGAAGAGAAACTAATCTACAAAGATAAAAAATTCTTTGAACAGAAAAACGTAAGAGTGTTACTTGGAACAAAGGTAATAAAGATTGATCCAGAGAAGAGAGAAGTTGTTCTTGACACTGGAATAGCTGAAAACTACGACAAACTTTTAATCTCTACAGGTGCAAAACCGTTTGTACCGCCAATCAAAGGCAGTGAAAAAGAAGGCGTCTTCACATTTACAGAGCTATCAAAAGCAAAAGCCGCAAAAGAGTATATAACAAAAAATGGCGTCAAAGATGTTGTTGTAATTGGCTCAGGTTTTATAGGTCTTGAAGTTGCCTATTTCTTAAGAAAGAAAGGAATAAACGTTTACGTTATAGAACTTCTCAACAAGGTACTTGGAAAAGCGCTTGACAACAGGGGCTCTGAAATCGTAGAGAAAATAATGAGAGATATCGGTATAAACTTCTTTTTTGAAGATACTATAGAAGAAATCCTTGGAAATGAGAAAGTAGAAAGCGTAAAACTTAAATCCGGAAAAATTATTAATGCTGAAATGGTAATTGTTGCAATAGGTGTTAGACCGAACACGGAACTTGCCCAAACGGCAGAAATAAAAGTAAACCGTGGCATCGACACAAATCTGTTCATGGAAACATCCATTCCAGATATATATGCTGCCGGAGACTGTGTAGAAAACATAGACATTACAGACAACACAAAGAAAAACCTTCCACTTTTTCCCCTCGCCTTTGAACAGGGACTTGTTGCCGGACTTAATATGGCTGGAAAGAAGATGAAATATCTGGGCGGACTTCCTCTCAACTCACTAAAATTCCTTGAAGAGGTTCCGGTCCTCAACGCAGGCATCGTGGAACCGCCAGACTCAACATACGAAGTCCTTGTAAACGATAGGTTTGAAAAGAGGGGATACTACCGAAAAGCTATAATTAAAGATAACCGCCTTGTAGGCTTTGTTGCCATAGGAGAGGTTGACCGCGTCGGTATTCTCACAGGTATTATCAGACAGAAGCTTGACGTATCAACATTTAAAGAAAAGCTAATTGACATAGACTTTGGTCTTGTTCACCTTCCAAAGAATTGGAGAGAGGCAAGAATCCAGCAAGATAAAACAGGCTATAACGACTGGAGGCCCGAAGAATGATGAGTTATTCTGAAATGTCTGGCTGCGGTCTCGCAGGTTTTATTAACAGAGACGGAAAAAGAGTCTCTGGAAAAGATATCTTTGACTCTATAACATCTATGAAAGAACGTGGGAACGGTATGGGTGCCGGCTACGCCGCATACGGCATTTATCCAGACATGGCCGAATATTACGCGTTTCACGTTATGATGGACAGCATGGACATAGCAACCGAAATTACGGCTGTTTTAAATAGATTTTTCCACATTGTCAAAAGCGAAATGATACCCACAAAGAGCGTCCCATCTCTCTACAAAAAGACAACTCCCCCTGTATTTTACAGATACTTTGTAACACCGAGAGAGGATGTAAAACTTCCCCTTGAAACAGAAGAAGATATGGTTGTAAGAGCTGTAATGACTATCAACGAAAATGTAAAAGGTGCCTACGTAATCTCCAGCGGTAAAAACATGGGGGCTTTCAAAGGCGTGGGTGAACCGGACGAAATTGGTGAATTCTTTGAGATAGACAGTTACAAAGGATACATATGGATAGCTCATACCCGTTTTCCGACAAACACTCCAGGTTGGTGGGGAGGTGCCCATCCATTTACGCTACTCGATTGGTCAATAGTCCACAATGGAGAGATAACCTCTTACGGAACAAACAAAAGGTATGTTGAAATGTATGGTTATAAGTGCACGCTACTCACCGATACAGAAGTTGCAGCTTACATCTTTGACCTTCTCTTTAGAAAACACAAACTCCCGATAAAGGCAACTCTAATGGCAATTGCTGCACCCTTCTGGAAAGACATTGAATACCTGAAAAAGAAAAAGCTTAACAAAGTTGCAGAAATGGCTAAAAAAATAAGAGAAATCTACTCGTCTGCAATGTTAAACGGACCATTCGCAATGCTCTTTGCCTACAAAGACGGTCTCATAGGATTCAACGACAGGATAAAACTTCGTCCTTTCGTTGCGGCAATTAACGGTGATACCGTATACATGGCAAGTGAAGAGTCAGCTATAAAGGTTATCTGCAAAAATCCAGAAAAGGTATGGATGCCAAGAGCTGGGGAACCAGTTATCGCGCTCATGAACTACTGTAAAGACGGCATCTGCCACCCAGGATAACATCTTAAAGAGGTAGGAAAATGGAAGTTAAACAGCTTAACGAAACAACCTATGAGATAAAGTGTGGGACAACCCACTACAAAATCGTTAATGCAAAGATAAAAGAGTTAGTTAAAAACGGTGCTGAAAAGATAATACTCAGAGAAGTTTACGGACAGAGGTACATAGGAACGGGAATAAAAGAACCTGTAAAAATAGAGATTCACGGAACTGCTGGAAATGACCTTGGAATATTCCTTTACAATCCGAAGATTGAAGTTTTCGGAAATGCCCAGGACTGCGTCGGCAACACAATGATGAAAGGAGAAATCGTCGTAAGAGGCCACGCTGGTGATGTTTGTGGATATGGAATGAGAGGCGGGAAAGTCTATATAGAAGGAGACGTGGGTTATAGAGTCGGCATACACATGAAAGGATACAAAGAGTTTGTCCCAACATTCATCATAGGTGGAAAAGCTGGAAATTTCTTCGGTGAATACATGGCAGGTGGGAAACTCATATTGCTTGGACTCAACAGAAAAAGCAGTGAAGATATCGTAGGTGATTACTGTGCTACAGGAATGCACGGTGGCATTATATATGTTAGAGGTGAAGTGCCTAAAAGATATCTCGGTAAAGAGGTGAAAATTTTCGAAATAGATGACAAGGATAGGGAGATACTTGAAACAGAACTTAAAGGCTTTGCTAAAGCGTTCAATTTGAGCGTTGAAGAGATAATGTCAGAACCTTTTACAAAAATTGTTCCCGTAAGCGCAAGACCTTACGGAAGAATGTACGCCCACAGATGGGGAATAGCAAGCGGAATAATAAAATAAAATTTCCCCTCACTGATGTGAGGGGCGTTTGTTTATTCAATTAATACAAATATCCTTACCACTTCCTTAACGAGGTCTGGTAAAGTCTTTTGCGGTTCCATTTTTGCCTTCCTTCCTTCCTGCCTCTCTTACTGTTTATCATACAAAGTTACCCCATTCCTCGGTTGTGTCAATAATTTTGTGTAAACCATTAGGAGTACCTCCTGGAGAACATATCCTGAAGTTCTTCCTTAGCCTCA
>NZ_MOEN01000018.1 GCF_001968985.1 Desulfurobacterium indicum
TATTTCCTCTAAGGTTACCTGCGATATTTTGCTTATGGTTGAGGGTGAGTATTTAAGTTCAAACACGCTTTCAAGAGCCTGGGCTACTGCTCTTGCACTCATACCAGAGGCAAACATCCCAAGTATTAAGTCTTCAAGATTGATATCTCTTCTTCTATAAGGTTCTATCAACTTTGTTCTGAATTTTCCCTCTCTATCTCTTGGAATTCTCAGATTTTCAAGCTTACCGATAACAGTATCTAAGTTTCTAACGTAAAAGCCGTTCTTTGTTCCTCCATGTTCTTTAAGAAACACTTCTCTTTCAGCCGTCATGATTGACTCTAAGGTTTGCTTTACCACTTCCTTAACTAGGTCTGGTAAAATCTTCTGTAGTTCCATTTTTGCCTCCTGGGGTTGGTATTTGTGGGGTGTTCCCCAGGAGGTTATCCCATTTCTCAAGCTTACACAAAATATCGTACACTACCAAGGAATGTAACCAGAGAAAAGGGAATAAACTTTTAGAAGAGATTGGAATGAAACTTCTATTTAGACCAAAAGTGCCTTCTTCTTTTGAGGTAGAACTCAAAAAGTGGAAAAAATCCAAAGAGTTTTTAAGAGCTCTTGAAATTTATAATCCTTCCGCTTTTAAAACTTTATGCCAGAACTTTTAAAAATTTCATGATTATTGTTTTTTCACCGTGGTTGGCAAAGAAAGCTGTCACTTTTGCGTTGTCACCAATCCCTTCAACTCTCCTGACAACACCCTTTCCAAACTTTTTATGGAATACGATTTTAGGTTTTTTATCCTTTTTTACATAAGAAACCTTGTCAGTTTGAGTTGTGGAAGGTCTATCTTTCCTCATAACTTTTTTTATAAGATTAGGAGGAATTTCTTCCAGAAATCTTGATGGTTCGCTTTCCCTGTAAGTTCCAAAGAAACGTCTACTTTCTGCCCTTGTTAGAATAAGAAGTTTTTTGGCTCTGGTAATTGCAACGTAAAACAGCCGTCGTTCCTCTTCTATCTGCTCTGCGCTGTCAAGAGAGCGAACATGAGGAAATAATCCTTCTTCAAGTCCGGTTATGAAAACAACGGGAAATTCAAGTCCTTTAGAAGCGTGAACAGTCATTAAAGTAACCTTTTCGGCTTCTTCCATTTCGTCCTGGTCAGAAGAGAGTGTAATCGTGTTCAAAAATTCTAAGAATAAATCTTCACCTTTGAATCCTGTTCTTTCGGCAAATTCTTCAAGCGTGTTTCCAAGTTCTCTTATGTTTTCAAGTCTTGATTCCCAATCTTCTCTGTACTCTTTTCGAAGGTAGTCTTCATATCTTGCGGCAATGGTTATAAACCTGACAAGTTCATAAGGTTTCAAAATATTAACCTTTTCTCTTCCTTCTTCGATTATGTGAATAAGCTCTTTTATGCCCTCTTTCTGTCTTGTTGGGGCGGTATCAAGCAGCACTTTAAGAGCTTCAAGATTTCCTCTACCTTCGTCCAATAGTTTCTTTAACTTTTCTTCTGCTGCCGCTCCAAGTCCTCGTTTTGGTGTATTAAAAATTCTAAAAATTGAAAGTCTATCTTCATCAAAGAGAATAACCCTGAGATAAGCAATAATATCTTTTATCTCTTTTCTTTCATAAAACTTTAATCCGCCCACGATTTGATAATTAATCCCCAGCCTTCTAAGTGCGTCTTCTATACTTCTTGATTGGGCATTTGTCCTGTAAAAAATTGCTATATCAGAAGGTCTGATTTCTGTATCTATTAAACGTTTAACAGTTTTCCCTACAAAATATGCTTCTTCCTGATCGTTAACACCTACAAAAAGCCTTATAGGTTCTCCATCTTCGTTGTCGGTAAAAAGTTTCTTACCTTTCCTTATTTTGTTATGTGCTATAACGGCATTAGCGGCAGAAAGTATTACACCTGAACATCTGTAATTCTTCTCAAGCTTTATAACCTTTGCTCCGGGAAAATCTTTTTCAAAGTTAAGAATGTTGTTTATATTTGCGCCTCGCCATGTATAGATACATTGGTCTTCATCACCGACGACACACACGTTTCCTTTATCTATGGTAAGAGCTTTTGTTATCTCGTACTGAATTTCGTTAGTATCCTGATATTCATCAATTAAAACGTATTGAAAGAAACTTGAGTATCGTTTTCGTATGTCATCATGTTCCGTTAAGAGCTTCTTCGCATAAAACAGGAGATCGTCAAAGTCAAAAGCATTCATTTCTCTTAACTTGTTATTGTAAGTTTCCATTATGTCGTTAAATCTATCATAGCCCCTGAATTCCATAGCTTCGGCAGAAAATAGACCATTTTTAACATTGCTTATCATAGAACCGATGGCAACTGGATTATAAAGGTCTGTATCTAAATTCATCTCTTTCATTATGTTTTTCAAAAGATTTTTCTTGTCATCTGAATCAATAATCAAAAAGTTCGGTTTGTAACCCACCCTTATGCTGTGGGATTTCAATAGTCTAACGCAGAAAGAGTGAAAGGTAGCTACAAAAACACCGGCTTTTCCTTTAAGAAGTTGTTCTACGCGTTCCTTCATTTCTCTTGCCGCTTTGTTTGTAAATGTAACGGCAAGTATCCTCTCAGGCTCATAGCCAAACTTTTCTATCATATAAGCTATCTTATAAGTAATAACCCTTGTCTTTCCAGAACCTGCTCCGGCAAGGATGAGCAAGGGAGAATCAAAGTAGGTTACCGCTTCTCTTTGTTGTTCGTTTAAATCTTCCAGTAACTTTTCTATCATTTGATATCTTCTATCCTTGCCCCTTCTTTATCAACTTCAAGGACAAGATATTTTGCGTCAATACCGAGACTTTCAAAAACATCGCACATCGCCTTTCCGATATTGTCAAAGTTATTGTCAGCAAGTGCACCTATGCAGCTTCCGGCTCCGGAAAGATAAACAGCATAAGCTCCTTCTTTATATCCTTGAGACAACACTTCCCAGAAACCGGGAATGAGGTCGCATCTGTAAGGCTGGTGAATTCTATCTTTAACGGCTTCTTTAAGCAGTGAAAAGTCCTTTTTCTGAAGTGCACCCATCAAAAGAGCAACTCTCTGAATATTGAATATTGCGTCTTCTCTTGTGTATGTTTCAGGGAGAACAGAGCGGGAGTCCTCCGTTGACAAAAATAGTTCAGGTACGACTATTACTACTTTTAACTCTTCGGGAAAATCAAGCTTAACATAAGACAGATCACCGTTTGTTGCGGCAACAACAAATCCTCCCGTGTAGGCGGGAAGGACGTTATCCGGATGAGGTTCAAACTTAAAAGCAACGTCTATTACTTCAGGAAGAGAAAGCTTTTTGCCTGCTAACTTTTCAGCGGCAAGAATACCACCAACAATAGCTGTTGCAGAACTTCCCAATCCGCGTCCAAGAGGTATTCTGTTTATCTGCTTAACCTTAACAGGCTGGTTTAAACCGAGATATTCCATCGTGCTTTTATAAGCTCTCAAGAAAAGATTTTTTTCGTCTTCTGGTAGTTCACCTTTACCTTCACCTTCAACTTCAACCTGATATTTATCTGCACTCTCAACAATAAAATCGTTGTTAATTGTAAGGGCAAGTCCCAGAGCATCAAATCCAGCACCAAGATTACTTGTTGAAGCTGGTACAGAAACTTTAAATCTCATTACTCCTCCATCATTAAGCTTGAAATAAGATGATAGCTTTGAAATGCAAAAAAATCAAGCCAAAGCTTCAGTTTGCCTCTATTTTTATGTTCAAACACTTTAAGGCATCTTCTAAAGACTGCTTGGAAAGAACTTCACCAAAAGATGTTGGTCTGGAAGGATTAACAGTAATCTTTATCGTGCCGGGTTTAAGAACAAATCTTATAAGAGCTTCTGCTGCCATCTGAGAAACGGTATCTTTAGAGTTACCAAGCCCATCTCTTATTTTTCTTATTATTTTTGCCTTTAGTTGATCGGTGGATAGATGCTTTTCTCTGGCAATCAGATTAACTGCTCTTTCGAAAAGTCCCTCATCTGAATAGTCAATTTCACCGCTGACAATTTTGATATTCAACCAGCCAGATAATAAGAAGTATAATAATTCCTTTTCTTTTATAGGTTTAATATTAGCGAGGTGTAACCTTAACTTAACGGCTCCAATGCCTTTGATACGATAGGAGAGGTCTTTTATCAGAAGTTGCTTTTTGTCCGGATAGTAAGCGTATACAGTTGAAAAGTAAGCTGTTAACTTATCTCCATATCCTAAAGCTTTAAGGATTAACCTGTCATCTTCAGGGAGAGAGTTAAGATAAAAAGATATGCCTTTTAGCCTGACATCAGCATAGAGGGGAATATCATGTTCTCTATCAAAATCCGATATAATCAGTTGACTTATCGTTATCGGATAACTGCTGTTAGTGTAAAGAATTTTAATACCGTAAATATTCAGTTTGCCAGTTAAAAGAGAATAATCAAGACTTCTATAAGATATGTCAGCATAAGGCTTAAGCTCTTCTATTTTAACATTCAGCTTTTGAGAAATCTTTTTATTTACATAGTAATTAGCACCGAAAAATCCTGCTATTAAAATTATGAAGATAGAAAAGATACCAATAAAAATTTTTCTGGTCATAGAAGCTCCAGTTAAATCTATTCAATACTATTATATCACTAAAAAATTCCTGTTTTTCAGGATAGAATTTTTAACAGTTTTTCTTTTAGTTCTTGTGGCGTGATGGGCTTTGCAATAAAACCATCAAATATTTCTCTATTTTTTTCGTAATCTTCCGGATACATGGTAAGTGCTATTACTTTTGTATCAGGAAAATTTTTCTTCACAAAGGAGGCAACTTCTATCCCCAGGCCGTCTCCGAGATGAATATCCGTAATAACAATATCGAAATGTTTCTTCTTTAACATTGATAACGCATCATACAGTGATTCTGCCTCATCTATCTCTTCAAAGCAGAAATCTTCAAGCTCTTTAGCTATTAGTTTGAAAGTTTCTCTAACGACAAGTCTTGTGAAGAGAACATCTTCAACTATCAGTATTGAAAGTTTCCTGCTGTTACACTTAGGTTTAAAACATCCCTCAGCCTGGTATAAAACTCTTTCGAGTAACTCTTTTGAATCTTCTCTTTCAAAGCCAATTATAACCATAGTTCCGTCTTTAAGTTTAAAACCATAAAGGTAAAGACCGTCTTCTCCCATATGGTAAAACTGCTTTTCTTCCACAATGAACCCTTCCACGAACGCATCAACAATTTCTTTATCGATTTTTTCAGGTTTTCTCACAATTTCAAGAATTGGCTTTCCACTAACATTTATCATCTTTGCAAAAAGAAAGTCTTTCCTTCCAAAAACCTGGGAGACCAGCAATTTAAAGAAATCCGTCACATCGGCTGAGAGTATTAGCTCGTCAATTGCCACTTCCGATGTTTTTACATTCTCTTCGGAAGTAGCAGATAGAAGTTTATGAATAACTTCCATATGCTGCTTTTTAACGGCATCATCTGGAGTTTCCCGGGGAGAGAGCTTCCTTTCTATCCTTTTCACAACTTCACCTTTTTTAAAAATAAGAGTAACAACATCTCCGGAGGAACGATAATACTCTGTCTGAACATGGAAGTTTGTGTTTCCAATCTTTAAATTATCATTTCGGGAAAGAACTGTATTTTCCATCATATCCCCATAATTCCTATTACAGATGATAATAAATGATAAGCATTATCTGCAAAATATGCAAGAAGAAAAGATACTTTTAAACCAAAATATAGTGAATATTTAACAAATATTAATCCATCACCAGATTAGAACTTTCTCCATCACCAAAAACAGCTACACCGTTTTTTCCAGATTTTTTAACTTTATACAGAGCATGATCTGCCAGTTTTATAGCATTTTCTATAGGCTTTTCCGGATCAATTTCACTAACTCCAAAACTTGCAGTTATCCTTATACCATTAAAATCATGAGATTCTATCAGATTTCTTAATTTTTCAGCTACAAGATAAGCTTTTTCTTTAGAAAGATGAGGACAGACAACAATAAACTCTTCCCCTCCCCATCTTACCAATTTATCACACTGGCGGATATTGCACATTATAAGTTCTGCCATCTCCTTTAATACCATATCCCCCTTAACATGACCATAAGTATCATTAACTCTTTTAAAATCATCAATATCTATCATAATTAATGATAGAGGAAAACCGTATCTTTTTGCCCGGTCAATTTCTTCTTTAATAAATTTTATAAAAGCTCGCCGATTATAGGCACGTGTTAAAGGATCCCTGATAGAAGACTCATTCAGTATCTCAAAAGTATCATCAATTTTGGTAATTAAAACAAAACTTCCTAGAGAAATAACTAATATAAAAGCGACAAGATTTACAGTATAATAAAGGAAAATCTTGGCCGGATGATGATGAAATTTAAGAGAAAGAATAAAAACTCCTAAAAGAAATGTTACAACGATATTAATCGCATCTTTATAAGGAAGGGTTAAGAAAGCAAGTCCCGGAATAACTGCAAACCACATATATAATAAATGTTCACCCTGTAAAACTATTCCGAAACAAAGAACAGAAATAGCAAAAATTAGAGAAACTGCAGAAAAGAAATAACGCCTTATAGAGTAAATAAATCTTCCAGCAATTACCAGAAGCAAAGAAAAGATTCCAGATTTAAAAATTAATGGCTTTTTAAACATATAAGCCGGCAGGATAGCTATCATAGGAATTAGAACAAGAGTAATACTCAAAATGGTGCTCAAAAGTCGCTTTCTATGCGGATACTTTTCATAGAACCTGTTTCTGTCCTTACATCTAAAAGATAAAAGGATAGAATTCCACCCATACATAAAAACTTCCTGCGCTTTATTGTATTTAGCTGGTTAGCATACTACCAAATTTATTATAATTCCAAATATGCAAATTGTCAAAATCACTCAGAGTTTTCAATTAGCTACATCTTAAACAAAAAATATAATTTACAAAATGAATTAAAGAGTTAAATAAAAATCCAAAACATTTCAAAGTATAAAGGTGCTAAAATTACCACAGAGTAGGAGGAAGAAATGCTCAAAAAAGGTGTAAATCTGATATGTAAAGTTTCTGTTAAGGATATAGCTTTTATAAATGCAATATTTGAGTGGTACCACGAAGTGGGAACTGTTAGGACAAGAGACAACAAAAATGGAATTATTGAAATCTGGCTATCTCCAGATTTTGTTGACGATGGAATGAAAGCAATCGAGTATCTGAAAAGTGGTGGGTTTGTTGAAGAACTTGAAGTAGTTGGTGAAGCAGGTGATAACTGGCATAGAGAATGAAAAGCCCCGCTTTAAGCGGGGCTTCCTGGAAAAGGAAAGAAGAGAAGGAATTACTTAAATACTACCGTATTCCAGTATTTTCTTATCATATTTTTCACAGAAGTTGGAAGTGGAACATAACCAAGCTCTTCTGCAGCTTTATCATCATGTTTCCATGCCCAGTTGTAAAATTCAGTAACTCTTTTATTTGTCACTTTCTTCTCTCTTGGAAGAAGAATCATTGTTGCAACTGTTAAAGGCCAGCTGTTTCTTCCTTCTGCAAGAAGAAGGTTGCCAGGTGTGTAAAAATGTGTTCTGAGTGACCATCTGGCGTGAGCTGCTGCTGCCTTAAATGTTTCGTCACAAGGTTTAACCCAATTACCTTCTTTTGTTTGAAGGATAGCAGCTGTAAGATTGTTCTGCTTTTTATAAGCATACTCTACATATCCAATTGCTCCCGGAATCTGCTTGACATAATTTGTTACACCTGCATTTCCTTTGGCACCCATACCGGTAGGCCATTTAACTACTTTACCGTAACCTATCTTTGACTTCCATTCTGGAGAGATACCAGAAAGCCAGTAAGTGAAATTCCATGTGGTCCCTGAACCTTCAGATCTGTGAATCACGGTAATAGGCATATGAGGAAGGTTTAACCCCGGATTATCCTGTTTGATTTCTCTGTTATCCCAGTATCTTACTTTGCCCATGAAAATGTCAGAAACTGCTCTGTTTGAAAGTTTTAGTTCCTTGTCACCAACACCTGGAAGATTGTAAACAACAACAATTGAACCTATAACTGCTGGAAACTGGTAAAGTCTTCTTTTATCAAGCTCTGAAGGCTTTAGCATCTTATCACTTCCACCAAAGTCAACAACTCTATCTGTTACCTGCTTAATACCACCGCCTGAGCCAATACCCTGGTAGTTTACCCTGTTTCCGGTAGCTCTTTTAAAATCCTTTGCCCATTTTACATAAACTGGATAGGGAAATGTAGCTCCTGCTCCGTTGATTGTCCAAGCCTTAGCTGAAGATGCCGCCCCAAAAACTGTTCCTGCTGTTACCGCAACTGTCAAAGCTGCAACTGTAGCTTTTTTCATCTTTCTCATTCTTTTCCTCCTGTAGATTTTAAAAATTGCTAATTAAAATATCTCACAAAAATGTTAATTTTTTGTTAAGAACTTATAGGTATCTTAACAAAAAAAGTGGTTCCTTTACCTGCTGCCGAATTAAGCTCTATCTCCCAGCCGTGATGTTTAACAATTGTTCTAACAAGAGATAATCCTATACCAAGTCCAGGACTTTCCTCGGACTTTACAAACTTTTCAAAGATAAACGGTTGAAGATCTTCTGGTATTCCCCGTCCGGTGTCGTAAACTTCAATCACTATATTTTCTTCTGTTTTATAACCTGTTATTCCTACTTTACCTTTTTCAGTGAACTTTATAGCATTATCAAGAAGATTTATAATCATCTGTTGAAAGAGAATTTTCTCTGCTTTTATCTTTAATCCTTGTTCAACATCTATATGAAAATCTATGCCTTTAAAAGCTATTTTATCCTCAAACTGATGCGCCATTTCTTCCACTACACTTTTAACATCTATATCTACCAATTCTCCTTCCTGACCTTTCATTAAAAGGCTTATAGAATTAACTATATTTATTATCCGCTCTATTTGAACAGACATTTTATCCAGAATATCAGAATCAGTTTCAAGAGAAAGCAGTTCTGCATAGCCTTTTATTATAGTGAGTGGCGTTCTAAGCTCGTGAGAAATGGTAGAAATAACCTTTTTTTTAAAATCTTCTATGCAGGTTTGGCTTGTAATATCTTCGATTTCTATCATAAAAACATTTTTAAGAGGTTTTCCTCTTATTTTAAGAATCCTTCCTTTCTCCTCAAATTCCGCTTCCGCAATTTTCTTTTTTTTCTTTAACTTTTCAAACAATTTAATAACAGAAAGATAAGGATATCTATCCCAGATCTTTTCAGAAGTTCCCAGTATAGTTCCGTTATTATCAATAAAAAGAACGGAAGAAGCCTCTCTATTTACCTCCGCAAGCGTTTCAAAACTCAAATTTGTATCCGACTCCCCATACTGTCTTGATTTTGTGCCCTTCATCACCCAGTTTCTCTCTCAAGTTTTTAATATGAACATCTATGGCTCTGACAGAGCCTCTACTTCCTAATTTCATTGATAACTCATCTTTCCTGATGGCTTTCCCGCTGTTTTCAACAAGCATTCTGAAAATTATAAACTCTGTTTTTGTAAGATATATTTTCTTTCCGTTTATTTCTACAGTCCTAAAATCATCAAGAAATTTTATACTACCAGAGGCTACACCAACAGATGGTACGGAAACTTCTCCGTGACGACGCAAAAGCGCTCTGACTCTCGCAAGAAGCTCTTTTATGCTGAAAGGTTTTGTAATATAATCATCTGCTCCGCTATCAAGCCCTTTAACTTTATCATCTTCACTTGATAGGGCTGTTAGAATAAGCACTGGAACATCAATTTTTCTATCTCTGAGCAGTTTACAGGCATCTCTACCTTCCATGCCTGGAAGCATTACATCAAGAATTATCAGATCGTAATTCTGCTGATACTCAATAATGTTGTTGAGAAGTTTTTCAGAAGTATCAAATACCCTTACTTTATAGCCTTCTCTGGAAAGTGCCAGTTTAAGAATGTTGGCTATTTCCATATCATCTTCAACAACAGCAATTTTTATCTCTTTCATTTTCACCTCTTAAGCATTAATTTTATTCTCACACAGCTGTTTATATTTTATTAACATTTTTCTTAACAAACTCTTAACATAGAGGAAGCAAATGATACCTGAGGAGTTTGAGACAGCAGTAGAAAAGGTTCTTTCAAATTCTGGTTTTGACTTGAAAGTAGTTTTTAGTGAGCTTGAAAAATGGGACGAAGCAATTTTCCTTACGCTTGCTCTCATTAATGAGAAAGAAAAGGATTTCCTAACAATTCAAGAATCTTTTAAGGTAGAATATCTGCTTGAAAACGGAAATGTCATAACTATTGCTTTCAGACCCACACCAATGGATCTGTTAGAGGAGTAATATGGAAATTATCGAAACTGCGATAAAAGCGGCAAAAGAAGCATCCCAGATACTCTTGAATTATCAGGGACATCTTAAAAAAAGTGAAATAACCTTCAAATCGAAAAACGACTATGTGACAAAAGCTGACAAAGAAGCAGAAGAAAAAATAATAGAAGTTATAAAAACACATTTCCCGAACCACTCGATTGTTGCAGAAGAGAGCGGCACCTTCGGAAACAGTGACTACGTATGGTTTATAGACCCTCTCGACGGAACAAAAAATTTTATTCACGGTCTGCCCATGTTTTCCGTTTCCATAGGAGTTTCCTTTAAAGGTGAAATGATAGCTGGAGTAGTTGCTGTTCCAACTTTAAACGAAATTTTCACGGCGGAAAAAGGAAGCGGAGCGTTTTGCAACGGCGAAAAGATAAAAGTAAGTAATAGACCTTTTGGTGAAGGATTGATAGCAACCGGTTTCCCTTTCAGAGGAAAAGAGATGCTTGATGAATACCTTGTATGTTTCAAAGAGGTTTTTTTCTCAGTTTCTGGAGTAAGACGGTGTGGTTCTGCAGCAATTGACCTTGCTTACACGGCAAAAGGCATTTTTGACGGATTCTGGGAACTTTCTTTGAAGCCATGGGACATAGCTGCCGGTGTTCTTTTGATACAAGAAGCAGAAGGTTTTGTATCCGATTTTAAAGGCGGAAGAGAATTTTTAAAGACAGGAAACATCATAGGAGCTTCACAAAATACATACAAATATCTATTTTCAATAATAAATAAATACCTTGGAAACCGCTAAAGGAGGTTTTAAATGGACGAAAAATGCAACAGCTGTAGCTTAAAAAATAAGTGTTCAACAGTCAAAGACCCTCTTGAGCAGAAACTTATCTGTAACATGTCAAGAATTAAACATAAAATAGCAGTTTTAAGTGGTAAAGGAGGGGTTGGAAAAACAACTGTTGCAACGAACCTTGCCGCTTCACTTGCTAAAAAAGGTTTTAAAGTTGGATTGCTTGATGCAGACATTCACGGACCTAACGTTGCAAAAATGCTCGGCGGTGAAGGAGCAAAACTACATGTAAATCCCGAGACAGAACTCATTGAACCCTATGTGCCTGATGAAATACCCAACCTTAAAGTGGCCAGTATGGCTTTTCTCCTTCAGGACCCAAGCCAACCAGTTGTATGGAGAGGACCTTTGAAACATCAAGCAATAAAGCAGTTTCTTGCAGAAATGGACTGGGGGAATCTTGACTACCTGATAATTGACCTTCCTCCCGGAACCGGAGATGAAGCATTAAGTATAGCTCAACTTATAAAACCTTTGGACGGTTTTGTCATAGTAACAACTCCGCAGGAAGTGGCGTTGCTTGACACAAAAAAATCTGTAAATTTTGCTAAAATGTTGAAAGTGCCACTCCTCGGACTTATAGAGAATATGAGCGGGCTTATATGTCCGCACTGTGGAAAGGAGATTGAAATATTTAAATCCGGTGGTGGTAAAAAGGCTGCAGAAGAGCTCAATATTGATTTCTTAGGAAAAGTGCCTCTTGAACCAAGGGTTGTTGAAGCTGGAGATGAAGGAAAACCGATAGTCATTGCCGACCCTGAATCTAAATCTGCAAAAGCTTTTGAATCAATAGTTGACAAAATTGTTGAAAAGGTGGAAAAAGGTGAAATTTAAGATTGATAGAAAAACAGGGGCAGCTATGCTGCTTCTGCTACTATTTATATCGTTTATATTTATAGGGTTGTTTCAGAAAGAATGGCTTTATGTTTATAAAAACGGCAGACTTTTATGTCTGTCCTGTATAGGGATTGAGTAATGAAAGTGCCTTTCTTCAAAGACAGGTGTTTTTATCAATCGATTACCACATTCATTTCAAACTTCGCCGTGTGGAATTTTTTCACAGGCAAACTTTATACCGGTATACTAAAGGCAATACCTTTCCCTTCTATGAACTGTTATGCCTGTCCGGCCTCGGTTTTCTCCTGCCCGATAGGAACACTCTCTCATTTAATAGTAATGGCTAAATTTCCATTCTACACTCTTGGAATTTTAGGTTCTGTCTCTCTGCCATTCGGCAGATGGATATGCGGATGGATCTGTCCGTTTGGCTTTCTCCAGGATATACTTTACAAAATTCCTACACCTAAGATAAAATTGCCCAAAAAGTTAGAACTGATTAAGTTTGTTATGCTCATTTTCCCTGTTTTAATACTTCCTTACTTTTTCAAAAAACACCTTTTCTGCATGATGTGTCCGGTAGGAACACTTGAAGCAGGACTTTATTGGGTAGGATTTCATCCTGAGATAAGAAGACTTGCTGGAATGCTTTTTTCCTTTAAGGTTGCAGTTATGCTCCTTATTATCGGAGGAGCAATTTTCACAAAAAGGCCTTTCTGCAGATTCTTCTGCCCCTTAGGTGCACTCTTTTCTCTTTTTAATAAGATATCACCTATAAAGTTTACACACAACGAGTCTCTTTGTACCAGATGTAACCATTGTCAGGATGTGTGCCCGGTTGATCATAAAATTTATGAAAATCCTAACAGCACTTCCTGTATAAGGTGTCTAAATTGTATAAGAGATTGTAAAGCCCTTGACATAGAGTATCCTTCTATTTTTAAAATTCCTGAAGATAAGAATCGTAGCGAGAAATCTCTTCCTTAAACTTATCCAGAATTTTGCGTCTTATGTGAAGGTACAAGTTCTTATCCATTGCCTCCACTACAGGCACAAATTCTCCAGACTTTGATTTTCTTGTGGGCATCTGAATAAAAAAACCTCTATTAGATTCAACAATCTTTATGTCTTTTATTTTTAAAACACCATTTATAACTATCTCTGCAACAGCTTTGACATTTCCGCCTATACCACTCGTATCAAATGGGTATATCTTAACATCGGTAATTTCCAGGTCCATTACAGGCAGCCTTTCAACAGCCTTCTTATCCAAGATTCCTCCTACAAAAGAGAAATTCCGTCTCTTATAAGACGGGAAATTTCTCTATCAAATTCTTGCCATCTTTTAAGTCTTTTGCGAGAAATCACCTGTATAGGAAAGAATATACCTGTTGTTTTATAAATGTGATATCCCGCTTCCATTAAAGTTCTTAAAAATGCTGTTTCATCACCTTCAAGTATAATAATAACTTCCCGCTCCCCTTCTCTATCTATCAGTTTTAGCTCTTCTGGAATTACAATTTCCTTTATCCTTTCAACAAGTCTATTAAGGGCTCTTTTCCAGTTTTCATCTCCTGAAACTTCGTCCCACCATGAAGGCTTTTTTTCAAAAATAGGAACCTCCAGAAAAACAACAACAGCTTCGCTTCCTTCAGGCAAATTTATATTTTCCATCGGCTCAAAAACACCATTTTTAAAAATAGTCCTAACAGTTTTGATTTTTCCTTCCATGTGAATTTTCTCCAAAAGCTTTTGATAAAATAATACAACAACTAACATGGAGGGTGCAATGAAAGTACTGGCAATCAACGGTTCACACAGAAAGGGCTCAACACTGGAGCTTTTAAAAATAACTCTTGGTGAGATAGATTCTTCTATAGAAAAGGAAATTATCTCCCTTTCAGATTTTGAAATCGGCTATTGCAAATTGTGCGGTGCCTGTAAAAAAAACGGAGGCACATGTGTTTTAAAGGATGGCTTTCAGGAAATAGCTGCTAAAATGACAGAAGCTGACGTTATTGTTGTGGGTTCACCTGTTTATTTTGGTTCAATAACAGGAAAGCTAAAATCCCTTTTTGACCGTTCCAGAGCACTACGGGTAAGCTGGAGTCTTAAAAACAAGTTCTGTGGTGCTTTAGCAGTCGGGGCAACTATTCACGGCGGACAGGAGCATACAATTCAGGCAATTCACGGCTGGGCACTCATACACGGCATGCTTGTATTCGGAGACACGTCACCAACGGCCCACTTTGGCTGCGCGGCAGTAGTAAGTCAGAAAGACGGTAAATTTGAGTTCAACAAAGGCGGTATTGAAACAGCCAAAAGCCTTGGAAGACACGTAAATGAGATAGCAGGAATGCTTAAGTGATATTCACGGGCAGCTCAAGCTGCCCATACTTTAATTAAGGTTACGTTGGTTAAAATAATGAAAAAACAATTGATGGAAATATATAAAGAACTTTTCAATGAGGATTACATAGAAAAAAGCCAAGAAAGATGCCAGAATTCTAAATGTCTATGGCTTGTCATCAATATTTTATCCGTTTCAAAAAATTTTGGCATAGATTTAGGAATAAAAAAACAGAGAAAAAAACGTCCAATGATAACAACTAAAAAAGTGAACTCTAATTACTTATGTATATTCCTTACGTCAAAAAGCAAATATTGCGGACATGACCTTGAACCAATTGAAATAAACTTGCAAAAATGCAACAAACTCTGCGACAGTTTCTATTTTAAAAAACAGAGTTATAAATTTATTCACGTGCATCACAGGAAAGGAGCATACAAGAAAGTTTTTAAAATTCCAGAATATTTTATAAAAAATAAAAATCTGTTCGAATTTTGTGGAGTGTGTGGTGACTGATTTTTTATCTTCAGAAATTATTGATAAAATAAGTTCTATATTGCTTAAAAAATTAACAGAAAAAGAAAAACAGATTATTTTAAAACAATTCGGTGAGTATAGTTTTAAAGTCATAAGAGCTGAAGTATATTACATCCTTACAGAAAAAAAGAAAATTATTGAACAAAGAGCTGAAGTAAATTTCAGTTTCCTATACACTATAGCACGTAACTACTTTCAAGATAAATTTTTAAAAGGCAGAATACATCATATTTTAAAAGAAGAATCTCTTCCTGAATTGCTGGGGAAAAGCACAAGCCATTCAGTTATAACATTTCTTTTCGTAGAGGAGATGGTGGAGATAATAACCAACAATCTATCAGATAAGGAAATTGAAACGCTATGTTGGATGATATTCAACAAAAAGTATCCTTCCGAAGAAAATCCATTTTTATCGACCCTATCCAGAGATGCCAAGTACAAAAGGTGGAACCGCCTAAAACGGAAACTGAATTCTCTTTTTAAAGAATATGGATCCTTCAACGAGGAAGAATTTACACTATTTTGCGAACTTTATATGTCCACAACCTGTAAAAAATTTCGTTTAAAAGGGTAGAAGATATGGCAACGCTAAATGAACTATTGAAAGATTACATTGAAATTAATGGAGAAGCAAAGATGATACTTAAACATAGTAAAAATATTGTAGAAGCTCGTGTAGGCGATGTCTTGGAACTTTCTACTAACAAAAATCCTATACTTGTTTGCGTAATCGATGACGTTCTTCCTTACGAAACCGTTCTTATGTCTTACCTATGGGAAATGGCAACTTCCAGTGATTTGATAGTCAATTTTGAACATCCATTAAGGGACAAATGGATTTTGCAGGGTGATTTGGTTCTTTACATAACAGAAAATCTGCTTGGCTCGGCAAAACTTGTCGGAAGAATTGATAGAAAAGACGTTAAAATTATGAAACAATACCTTGAAGATGAAAATTTCCGCTTGCCGGGGGAAAAAAGCGGAACAGGAGACAAACTTCCTGTTAAGCGTGAATTCAAACTATTTGAGGCTCAAAGAAGTAAAGAAATCTTTTTAAATTTTGTGAAAGAGATTGAAGAAAAAGAGAAAACGCTTTTTTACATTCCGGGTAAAATGTTGGAAACGCTACCGGCAGTGGCCGGAAGAGAGAAAGAGGCTGTAGCAATGGAAAATTTCATTGTTTTTAGTCACGAAAATAAACTCAGAGTAAAGGTAATAAACAGCGGTATTATAAACAAACCGGCTTTAATAAAAGTATTTAATATGGAACTTTACGTTGAGAACTTACCAGAGGAATTTACCATAGAGATTGAAAAACCTGTAGCCAATGTCGAGTACATTGCTAAAACAATTACTATAGAAGGTAAATAATGGGTTGGTTCAGGAAATTGATAACAAAAGAGATAAAGTTAACTACCGAAGAAATAAATAAACTAATCAGAAGTGGTGAAGTTGATGGAGAAGACCTGCCTTTTCTTTTAAAGGCTATTAAAGAAAAAAGGCTTCCCTGGTCAACAGCTTTTGAAACTTTCCGTGCCATTAAAAATTTTAAGCATTTTAAACAACCCGAACTGTTCAAGAAGTTATTTAAACTTTCGGAACAGGAAGTTTCTAATTTTTTCTCAAAAGAAGTAGTAAAAGTTAAATTTCCCGTTGTAAAAGATGTAAAGGGTGAAATAATAACAGCCTATCTGGTGCCTCTCAAAAGCTCTATTTTAAACTTTTCAAAAATAGACGATGAGTTGTTAAGTATAATTAGAAAAGCAACAGGAAAAGGATTTGCTATTGCATTTGATTCGCCTTTTAGTCAAGATTCATTTATGCTTGCCGTTGCGGCAGGGCTACTTACAGAAGATAAATGCTTTCTTTCTCATCTCAGTTTCACTGGAAGTGTTGATTATTACGGAAATATTCTTTCTGTGGGTTTTATCGGCGAAAAAGAGAAGATAAGTGAAGAGCAAAATCTAAAACTTATAACTGCTGAAGATGTCAGAAATCTCGAACAATTGAAGTGCTATCTCAAACGAAATATTCCTGTACCTTTTCCCTTAATGATAGGGAAACCAAAAGAAACTGTAAAAATTTTCCTTAGAAGTTTTGAAAAAGAAACCAAATTAAATTGTGACGCCGTGTCAAAGTTTTCCAATATTTCTCTTTCTGATATGGGTATAGTTAAAAGGAATTATCTGGAAAACTCACTTGAAACCTTCCACAAATTTTTAGAAGAGGAATTTTCCAGCAAACTTCTAAAAATGACAAGGCAAAGAGAAGAAGCAGTATTCCATATTATAGGTGTTATTTCATCGCTAATGTACGGAGCCGGTATAATTTTTGGAGTAAGAAAGAAAGCCGTTCTCTATCATTATCAAGATAGTAAATACTATCCAATTATCACAATAAATAGAGAACTCAAAGAGATAAAACGCAGTAGAAACTGGATTCAAACGAAACAGATAGAAAAAGGAAGCAATAAAGAAACTGCAATTACTATACATATAGCAAGCCATAACCCTCTCGGTTCTACCAGAATTTTTGTTGAAAATTATCTAAAAAACTCTTCCCATTTTTACATTACATTAAAAGAGAAAACGGGAAATGTTCCTTTGAATCAAGAAATATGGAAAACCATTGTTTCAGAAATTTACTCCGAACTAAACAGGTTGCGAAGTGAATACATGGTTGAAAGATTCCATATATTTTTGAGCATCCCGTGCCCAATGGCTTTTGCACTTGGAGCATGTGCCGGAAAATTTATACCGGCAACTATATACAACTATGTTCCAGAAAGGAATAGCTATTCTCCCGTAATCAAAACAGATAAGTTAGAAAATATTTTTTAATTTATGTCAACTGAATTTAAAAAAATTCGTTATATAATATACGAGGGGATAGTTTTAAAAAGAAGGGAAAGGAGACAGCATGAATAGAGAATTAGAAATTACTGCTACAGCGGCTCTCCTCCACGATATAGGAAAATTTTATAGAAGAGCTGAAAGCAAAAGAGATTCCCACCAAGTTATGTCCGAGAAGGCAATTTTAGAAAAACTTACAGATGGCCTGAAAAAATTCTTTACTGATAGTGAAATTAAAGAAATAGCTTCACTTGTTAGAAATCATCACTACGAAAGAGAAAAGCTGGATAATGTTGAACTCACAAACTTTCTTAAAGCTGTAATAGATGGTGATAGACACAGTGCCGGCCTTGATAGACACAATACAGAAGAAAAATACGACGAAAAACAGGCAACAGAGAAATCTCCTCTTGTGTGCATATTTGAAGAAATTGCCTACAATAAGAAAAAGATAAATGATATTTCCGAACTTCTTTCAAATGATGTTTATGTTTACAAATTTAAAAAACTTTCTCCAGAAAATGCTTTTCCTATAAAAAAGTCAGCTTATTATCAGACGGACATTGATTATTCCAGCCTATGGAGTAAATTTATTAAAGAATTTAATTCATTAAAAGGAACTTCTAACTTCAATCTCTTTTTTGAAGCAATGAAATCTATAATTATCAAATACACCTGGTGTATTCCTTCAAGCACCTATTCACCAAGAGGATTTTCTATTCCTGATGTTCCCCTGTGCGATCACCTGACATCTTCTGCTGCAATAGCTACTGCATCTTACCGCTGGCGAAAAAATAACTCGGGCAAAAAGCCCAGATATATTCTGCTTTCCGGTGACTTTTCCGGAATCCAGAACTTTATATTCTCAAGACATGGAGAATCAAAAAAGTATGCAGCAAAGATTTTAAGAGCCAAATCCCTGCTTGTCAGTTTTGCACTTGAAACGGTAATTACAAAAATAGCTGAAAAGTTTAAAGTAAACAGGGCTTGCCTTTTAATCAACGCAGGCGGAAAATTTACAATGGTACTTCCTGATATTGACACAGAAAAAAGGATTAAGCAGATAAAAGAAGAGCTTGAGGAAGCGCTTATCAAAAATCACTACGGCCTTTTATCCATAAATCTTGCCTTTGTCAGATTGGAGCCGGAAGATTTTGAAAAAGGAAGATTTCTTAATAAACTAAAAGAGCTACACATTAAAGAAGGAAATGAAAAGTTTAAATCTTTTTCTATAGATAACGAAGAAAAATTTGCAATAAGAGATTACATTCAATCCTTAAAAGGGAAAACTCCATGTTCAATATGTGGTGTTCGTCCTAAAAAAGAGAACAGTGAAATGTGCAGTCTGTGTGAGTATTTGAAAGAGCTTGGAGAAAAACTTCCTAAATCAAAAGCTATGAAAATTACCATAAATGAAAAGACCTTTCCGCTTCCTGAAATTAAAGTTTATCGGAGCGAAAAAGAGCTAAATTCCGAGTATGTTAATGCTGATACAGATACTTTGATTTTTTCCATAGGAGAATCTATAACAGGAATTCCATCCAGAAACATAAACGTTCATTTGCCAAAAAACAGTAAAACAGAAGTTCTATCTGAGAAAATAAAAACTGAAATAATTAAAAGATGTCATGAAGATGAAAAGGAACTTCCGGATATAAAAACTTTCTGCCAGCTTGGTATGGAATCTCTTATTGAAGACGGCGAAGGTACGCTAAGAGGAAAACCTTTTATAAGTGTTTTGAAAGCTGACGTTGATAACCTTGGATTCATTTTCATGAAAGGATTTGTCGGAATAGAAAATGCAGAAGAGAAAAGCAAACAGAGCTTATACTCTGTTTCAAGAGTTCTTTACCTTAGCAGAATGATTGACTATTTCTTTTCTGTAGTTCTAACAGAAAAAATAAGAAATAAATACAGAAACATCTACACAGTTTTCGCCGGTGGTGATGACCTGTTTCTCATAGGTCCGTGGGAAGATATGCTTAAATTTGTTAAGGAGATGGAGGAGGATTTCAGAAAGTATGTTTCATATAATCCTGATTTAACATTCTCATCAGGCATTCTGATTACAAAGCCGGATGTTCCTGTCTATTTTCTTGCTGAAGGAGCAGAAGAACAACTTGAAAAGTCAAAAGATACTAAAAACTGTATCACCGTTTTTGGAAAAACCGCAACCTATGAAGACTTCAAAAAATTACTTAAAATCTCTGACGAGCTTGAAAGAGAAGTGGAAAATAAAAACATTTCTACTACCTCTGCGTATAAACTTATAAATCTTTCAGAAATGGCAAATAAAATATATAAAAATGCACAAAATGCACTATGGAAAGCTTATCTGGCATATCTTACAGACAGAAACTACGGAAAAGATAACCATAGCAACATCTCAGAAGAGGATAAAAAAACCTTTCTTAAAAATTGGATTAAGTACATAGAAAAATACTCTGAAAACATAAGTAAGAAAAATAAAGAAAACAAACTCTACATAGCAATAGCAAAAGCTTTATACAGGAGGAGAAGATATGGCAACTAAAGAAAGTTTGAATCTTTATCTTATTTCTAAAATGTTTAAAGAATACGTATCAGGAGACATAGAAAAACAGGCAGAGGTATTGAAAAATAAAGCTGAAGAAATCGCAAAATTGTTTGGTAGTGATAAAACCTCTAAACACCAGATACGTAAACATTTTCACAGACTCCTTGATATAAAAGAGAGGATGAAAGCTGATGATTCAGACAACATTAAAAAATTCCTTCCCGAAATAGCCATGACTTCTGCTTACGCAACTTACGATAGAAGTAGAAACAGGATAGGTGTTGCCTTTGAGAAATTTTTAAAAGAGTTTACAAACGAGGCAGTTAAAGCTGACAAGAAAAAATTCTTTGACCTTATGACACTTTTTGAAGCAATTGTAGGCTATTCAAATATGTATGTCAGTAAAAACTAAAAACGGAGGAAAAGATGGTGGAAAGACTTAAAGAAATAGTAACTCTTGAAGGAACTATGAAACTCACTACAGGTCTTCATATAGGAGCGGGAAACGACGAGATAAAAATAGGCGGAATAGATAATCCTGTAGTTAGAGATCCTGTTACAAATGAACCCTACATTCCCGGCTCTTCTATAAAAGGAAAGATGAGATTTCTACTTGAGTGGTTTCTCGGAAAGGTTGATATAAAGGGCGGTAAACCTTTCTCAAATACTAAGGATACTGCAGAAGAAGCTAAAGCTATCCTTAAAATTTTTTGTATTTCCGGTTCGGAAGAAAATACAATAGGACCAGCGAGGGCATCCTTTTACGACCTTTTCTTAACAGATGAAAGCAAAAAACTTTTAGAAGAAAGAGTCGGTGCATTAATGACAGAAGATAAAGCCGAAGTAATGGTTAACAGAATAAAAGGAACAGGTGAAAATCCAAGACATACAGAAAGGATTCCTGCAGGCGCTGAATTTAAATTTAAGCTTGTCTATAAGATTTTTGACGAAGAAGATGAAAAGTTCTTCGAATATCTGCTTAAAGGTTTGAAACTTCTTGAAATAGATGGAATCGGCGGAAGTGTATCAAGAGGTTACGGAAAGATTAAATTTGAGAAACTTAAAAAGAAAACCTTAATAGGTAAAGGAGAAGAAGATATAGACCTTGAAAAAGTGGAGCTTTAAAATGGAAACAATAAAAATAGTTATAAAACCATTAACACCGTTTTATACACCGCTACAGAGCGACACACTTTTTGGAGAATTCTGCTGGCATTACAGATTTTTATACGGAAAAGAAAAACTTGAGAACCTAATTAACAACTACGATGTAGAACCTTTTATAGTTTTTTCCAGCGGATTTCCCGAAGATTATTTACCCTTCCCTGTTATTCCTTTCAGAAATTTACCAATAGTAGAGAAGAGAGACATTGAGACATACAAAGTTCTCAAGAAGTTCAAAAAACAAGCCTTTATAGAAAAGAAGCTCTTGAGAGAACTGATAGAATCAAAAGTAGAAATAACTGCTGAAGTTCTTTTTGAAAATTTTCTTAAAGAATCAAATAAAAAAGAAACTGCACCGATTTACAGAAAAGCCAAACAGATGCACGTTACAATTGACCGAAGGTTCGGAAGCCACCTTGAAGGCCATCTGTTTGACAAAGAATACCTATTTTTCAACAAAGATTCAAATATAGAAATCTACTGCAAGTTCAACCCAAAACGGATAACTTCGAAAGAAATAGAACAAACATTTCATTTTATGGGCTTGAACGGATTAGGAGGAGAAAAAACGACCGGTAAAGGAAAATTCGAAATCATTTCTATCAAAGAATCGGATCTTCCAGAAACAACAAATCCAAACAGTTTTATATCTCTTTCAATCGGAATGGCTAAGGAAGACGAGATAGAAGACTACTATGCAAGATTTTTCACCAAGTTTCCAAAACATGGACCTGAAGTCTGTCCTGAGGGAATAAACATATTCAAAAATCCTGTAATACTTACAAAAGAGGGTTCAGTATTTAAATACAAAGCAAAAAAAGATATTTACGGAACAATCTATAAAATTTCTCAAGATGAAAGTTTTATCCACTGCGCAAAAATATTTCCGCTGTTTGTGAGGTTAGGATGAAAAGCTATAAATTAAGGCTTACAGTAGAAACTCCTGTTCACATAGGAACTGGTGAAAGTTATTATGACCTTGAATACACAGTTAAGGGAGGAAGATTTTACATAATTGATAAGGATAAATTTTTTAATCGTCTTGAAAAGCTCGGGAAAATTGACTTATTTACAAAATTAGCTGCAAAGGGAGATATATCATCTATTATTGCAATTAGAAAACTTGTTCACGATAGCTTTAAAAAAGAAGATAGTTTATCTAACTTTGAAATTGATAAAAGTGCATTACCAGAAATTGAGAAAAAAATGTTTAATTTTACAAATATAGAAAGACATAAAAGTGGAGAGATAAGAAAGATTTTGAATCAGATGAAGATAAGTAAAACCTACAAAAATCCACTATCTTTAGAACCTGTAATTCCCGGAAGCAGTATAAAAGGTGCAATTCGAACAGCAATTATAAGGTGGTTACTTTCAAAAGATGAAAAAACTATAGAATCAATAGCAAAAAAACCTGTAGAGAAGAGGAATATTGGTCTTATCTCTGTTTTAAGAAAATTCCAAAAAGACATAACGCCAGATACAGTAAAAGACTTACTGAGATTTATAAAGGTATCCGATTTTTCACCGGTTAATAGCACAATAAAAATAGGTAAAGCTAAAATGGTGCATAGAAAAAATAGAAAAAAAAGGGAAACAGGGCTTCCAGCCTACCTTGAATATGTATCGGAAAAGAGCATATTTGAAGGAACAATAACAATAGATTGTGAAATGGCAGAATCTATATTTGGAAAGGAAAAAAATTTTAAACAAGAACTGCTCAGCATACAGAACATAATGAAAGTTTTAAGAATCCGTTACGGCACTCATACCTACTACTATGGTGAGAAAAAGTATTTTGGCAATTTCATAAATTGGAAGTTAAGACCAAAGAAACACGACATGGAAGCACCTATTAAAATAGGTTTTCACTCAGGCTCCCTTGCTGTAACAACCGGCATACCTGAAATTACAAGAATTCCTAACAAAGGTGGAAAAAGTAAAGACAAACCCCTTCCACCGCTTACTCTTTGGACAATAAATAAAAAACCAATGGGCTGGTGTTATTTAGAGGTGGTTGAATAATGCCGGGAAAGATCAGGATTATATTTGAAGCCGATAACCCGATTCCTGTATCGGACCTTTCTCCCGACAGGATTCACGGATTGTTTTTCTCAATACTTGATAACGAAACCGCAGAAAAACTTCACCTTATAAAGGGTTTAAAACCTTTTACACTATGCTGTCCTGTATATTTTAGAAGCAAAAAGGAAAAAGTAAAAAGATTTTTTGTAGAGATAACTTTTCTTGAAGACTGGTTATTATCAAAAACAACAACAGCTGTTATTTTAAATTCAAGAAATAGAGATTACTACTTGAACAGTTACAAAATAAGGCTTTTTAGAACATTCAAAATAGATTCGGACGACATAATAAGCTATGAAAGTATAAAAGAAAAAGCGAACAGCAACACAAAAGACATCATACTGGATTTCATAACGCCAACGACTTTTAAAAGAGGTAAATATGATTACCCGCTTCCTGAACCTTCTCTCATATACAAAAGCATCCTAAAAAAATGGAATCGATTTTCCGGGGAAAGATTGCCGTCAAAGGAAATCCTTGAAAAAGTCAGAAAAGACATACAGATTGCCGGATGCTGGATAAAAACGACAAAACTTGAAATGGCATCGCTCAAGAAAATAACCGGATTCAAGGGACGGATTGTCCTTTACAACTCATCTAAAGATGCAGAATTCAACAGAATAGTTAATCAGTTAACCCTGTTTGTTCCCTTTTGCGGTGTAGGAAGAAAAACAACCATGGGATTTGGAAAAATTAGAACATTTTTTAATCTCCAGGAAGGTTAACATGGTTGAAGTTTTAGCAAGTTTTCTGGGAACAAGCAACTATAGAGAAGCAACCTATCTTCTTTACGATGAAAAAGTGAGAACAAAATATATTCAGTCGGCTCTGCTTCAAATTCTCAACACTAAAAATTGGAAAAAGAAAGAAAGAGAAAAAATTTTCAGAATTTTTCTGACACCTACGGCAAAGGAAAAGAACTGGTCATCTCTTAAATCCGAAATTGAGAAACTGCCCATTGATATAAAATTGGAGCCGATTTTTATAGATAAAGACATAATCAGTTCCGAAACGCAAATATGGCAATTATTTGAAAAATTAGCTTCATCTTTCAATGAGAATGAATCGGTAACTTTTGATATTACCCACGGTTTTAGATTTTATCCTATGATGTTGATGGTTATGCTGAGCTATTTAAAGTTAACGAAGAATATAAAAGTAGCCGGAATATTTTATGGTGCCTGGGAAGCAAGACAGAAAATAGATGATGAGGAAGTAACTCCCATACTTGAACTAACTGACTTAGACAAGATTTTCGATTGGATAATAGGAACTCAAAACTTTGTCAAGTATGGTATATCTGAAACACTTACAGAGCTACTGGAAAACGAGAGTAGAAACATCCTCAAAGAAACTCAAGGAAAAGATAAAAATGCTGAACAGCTTAAAAAGTTCTCTGTAAACTTAAAAATTTTCACAAAATCTATTAGAACATGTAGGGGAAAAGAAATTATCTCCGGATTTTCTAAAAACAAATTCTCCTGTGAAGATAAAGCCCAATTAAAAGAACCAGAAAAGCTTAATTACGAAATTCTCAAAAATTTAACAGATGAATTTGAAATAAAAAATGGGAAATATTCAAAGCTACTAAAAAACCTCTTAAAGGAAATTCAAATCTCCGTCAAAAATTTTTCTACAGGCAGAATAGAAAATCTTCTAAGTGCAGCAAAATGGTGTTACTCCCACGACTTAATTCAGCAGGGATATACATTTTTAAGGGAATACATAACAACCTGTATAGTAAAGAAAGAATTTGGAATAGAAAAAATATTCTGCTTTAAGCAAAGAGAAGAAGCCGATAAAAAAATCATATTATCAGAGGAATGGGAAAATTTACTGTTAGACATAGCAAAATATCGCAACGATATTAATCACTGCGGAATGAGAGAAGAAACCCATTCAACTAAAGTCCTAAAAGAACAACTTGGCCGACTGATAAAAAAAGTGCAAACTGAAAAGATGGATAAATAGCAATTTACGGTCAAAGCAATTAGCAAGGGAAGCTATGGGATTCTGGGATTTATTTAAAAACATAACCGAGGAAGAAAAACTAAACGACCTTATAGGATTGTCAAAACATCTAATAGAAAGAGAAGAAGAAGCATTTATCAAAAGAAAATTACAGCAAAATGAAGATAACTCTTCAAAAAAGAAAGTTAATAATAGAAAAAACAAAACTACAATTTCTTACAAGTGTGGATTCCCATACGGAATAAACAACGGAGAAACGCCAATCAGAATAAATTTTAACTCCTTTGAATGGAATTTCGGCGATAGCAGCACCGATATTTTTCTAACAGAAGATGACGACTTTATTGATGCTTTAATGGGAATTCTCAATTATTACTACTTTCTCCTATTCGATTACAATTGTTTCAGCAGTCATTCTTTTGATAACACTTTTAACAATTTTGAAGATGATTTTTAATCTTTCAATCAAAAAAGAGAACAGTAAGAAGCCATCAATTTAGGGCATCATTCTTCCATCGTCATTCTGAGGCTGCAGAGCAGCCGAAGAATCTAATCCTTCAGGGTTCACCTTCCAGACAGAGATCCTTCGCTTCGCCCAGGATGACAAACAACCCTCTCATTTATCAGGGCATTTCAATAAATGAAAAATATAAACATAGAAGTTTTAGAAGAAATTTGGTCGCAATCCCTCTCATTTATCAGGGCATTTCAATAATTGAAAAAAATTATATAGGGGAAATTTATTTTTCCAACCAGAGTCGCAATCCCTCTCATTTATCAGGGCATTTCAATTTTTGTCCCGCTTTGGTTAAACATCAAAGCGGCACCCAAAGGTCGCAATCCCTCTCATTTATCAGGGCATTTCAATAGCGCAGAATTTAACTTCCTATTTCTCAAAGCCCTCAAAACTTAAAAATTTCATGATAATCTTGTATTCATTATACCACAATGGGGCTGAGCATACAACTTTTTCCATATTCTATTTCCAAAGATCTCTAAAAGAAATAATCCTTTAGTATCGTATTGTCATAGTTACCTATTCTAATTATACTCTCAATACTTCTTGCGTCAATCGGATACAGATAAAATTTATCCGTGTTTTGTCTTAAATATTTTTTTACTCTCTTTATCATCTCTTTTTTTTCTGAAGGGGAAAGTTCAAGTTCAAACACACTTAACTGAGTTCTTATTCCATAAGAATATAGAATTCTCATTAATTTCATGCGTCTCATAGCAGAGAGCCTTATCTCTTTTGGTGTATTGTCCTTTATGCATATATCGTAAACTGCCAGGTATTTGATTATCCTTGTTTTTTCCATCACAGCACTGTGCTCTCATTAAGTTCTTTAACAACACCGAATTTCTCAACTTTATCAATTACGTAATGGGAAATCGGAAATATAAAAACCCTATCCGTATCATGGTCAATAATATCAGAAATTTCTTTTTCTATTCTTTTTACGCCAGATAGTGAAGTTTCTATCTCAAAACAGCTAAATTGAACCCTCGATCCGTAAGAAGAAAGTAATCTTGAAACTTTATTTCTTCTTTTAGTATCCGATATATCATAAACAACAACATACTTCATTTTTTAAGCTCCTCTTTAAGATATTTGAGAAAGTTATTAACCTGAGAAAAGTATAAATCATTCCTGTTATGAATAACTACATCAGTGTAATACTTTAAGAAAATCTTTAAAGGTTTACTTCTCAGATAGGTGCCTCTTTTCTCTTTTACAAAATCATTCTCTTCAAAAAATCCATCATTTAAAGCTTTAAAAACAAGTGCTGTTAGATACGGTCTAACGATCTCAAGAAGATCAGAACAGAGGGCTGCATGTCTTCCTCTTTTAATATGGAAAAACCCGAAATACGGATCTAATCCGGCTGAAATCACAACGGAATGTAAAACAGAATAGAAAATAGTATATGAAAGGCTTAAAAGCGCATTAACAGGGTCTTCGGGAGGATAATAAATTCTTCTCTCAAAGTAAAAAGGACTTTCATTGAAAGAAGCGAGTTTTGAAAAGAGGAATCTGCTCATGTTTCCGTCAATACCCAGCATTGATTGATTCTCAGAAGCCGACAGGATAGATGCTTCTATATTTTCTTTCCACTCCATTACCGGAGACATGCTCATTTTTGACGGAACGTAAAGTCCCGAAAGCACATTCACTATGTTGTTTAATTTCTGTAGCAGTAAGTTTTTAGTTAATTGAACTTTGAATTTTTCACTACTGAATTTGGCATATTGATAAAGCCGAAACTTATTGTCGCTTCCTAAAAATTCCGGATATACTACACTTATTAACTTTCCAAACTTGTTCATAATGAACAGAAATTTACCTTTTGTTGAAAGAAGCCGAATAACAGGAACAGTAACGTTGACATAACCCATTATAAAAACATGGCTTATAGCTCCAAGGGGAACTCTTGATCTTTTTTCACCGATGTCAATCACAAGCTGGTTGCCGTCTTTAGAAACCTTTGCGCCTTTGGAAG
Organism: Desulfurobacterium indicum; assembly: GCF_001968985.1. Taxonomy (NCBI): domain Bacteria; kingdom Pseudomonadati; phylum Aquificota; class Aquificia; order Desulfurobacteriales; family Desulfurobacteriaceae; genus Desulfurobacterium; species Desulfurobacterium indicum. The sequence continues at coordinate 28,024 of NZ_MOEN01000018.1, forward strand.
TTACAAAAAGAAACCCTTTCATCAGTGCCAATCTCCTGAGATTAAATCTTTTACCGTTAAAATCTGCAAATCCATAAGATTTGCCCTTTTAGTTAGAAACTTTAAAGAATTGTATGCAGACCAGACTTCTTTATACCTTTTTCCTTCTTCAGAGTTTAGAAACTTTTGCCAATCCAAATCCTTAAGATTAAATGGTTTTTTAGGAATGGAAGGAAATTCTTTCCTGGAAGGCTTCTTTGCGTTTGAAACTACAGGTGCTATACATAAGTAGCCTTTTCCGAAATCTCCGCCTATCCTTTTGGTAAGTTCATGAAGTTCATAAAGATGTTTAGAGAAAACATTTATGTTTTTTCCTGTCTTGCAAGAAAACAGATGGAGTCTGTTATTCTTTACAGCGATAACATCAATTTCATTTACCACGTCAGAATCGTACCAGTTTATTACAACACCGATGTGAACGTCATAAAAACCTTTCTCTATAAGTTTGAGAAAAACAAACTCTTCAAACCATTTACCTCTTAAATAACTGTCGTCAAAAACAAAGTATTTACCGCCGTGAGGTTTAATAAGTGAATATCTTGCGGCAAGAGAGTAAAATTCCAACGGTAACACATTTTTTGACAAAATTTGATTTTGAATCTTATTAACGACTGGAATAATCTTTTTATAGTTAAAAGCTATGTAATAAGTTAAAGGTTTCCTTTCAACAATTTTATCTATTTCCTGGATTTCTGATCTGATTTTAAATCCATACATAGCAGAATGAATTTCAACATCGAGCAGGTCATTTTTTATCTCTGCAATAACCTCGCCGTCTAAAGAGAGAAGCTTTCCCCCGGGCGTGTAATAAATAACTCTATCTTTTCCGGCAATGTCAAACAGCACCATAGCGGTATATTTTGTTCCACAATTGAGAAGGTAAAGTACATCATCGGAAATGTCAGAAACCGAAGAAACGATGGATTCCCTGTTGTAAGGCTCTATGGTCTTAATCTCAACTTCTATTCCAGAGTAGGTTAAAACATTTTTTAAAAATTTTTCAAACTTCCTGACTTTCGGTGTTGAAAGGAGAATAACCTTTTCCGGTTTTAAGGTTAAAGCTGTTACAACTATGGGAAACGTTTGGGTTGAAACAGGAGAAACTAAAATCAATCGTCCCTCACAAATCTATGGTTGTGTCAATAATTTTGTGTAAACCATTAGGAGTACCTCCTGGAGAACATATCCTGAAGTTCTTCCTTAGCCTCA
>NZ_MOEN01000019.1 GCF_001968985.1 Desulfurobacterium indicum
TGAGGCTAAGGAAGAACTTCAGGATATGTTCTCCAGGAGGTACTCCTAATGGTTTACACAAAATTATTGACACAACCAGCAAAGTAACTTTAAGCATATTATTACCTATCGTTATAGCCTGATCTATAGTCATCGATAGCTCCCGACAATTGCTTTAATCAAAAGCTCCCATCCATCAGCAAGAACGAAAAGGATTAACTTGAAAGGAAGCGACAGCATCATCGGCGGAATCATCATCATACCCATCGACATCAAAATACTGGCAACAAGCATATCTATAACAATAAAAGGCAGATATATGACAAAAACAACAATAAATGCCGTTTTTATTTCACTTATCATAAAAGCAGGAATCAAAGTAACCATAGAAAGGTCCTCAGGAGACTTCACCTCTTTACCAGAAAGGTCAATAAACAACTTTAAATCTTCTTTACGCGTATTCTTCAACATAAAATCTTTAATCGGTCCCATTGACCGCTTAATTGCCTCGACATCCGTTATCTCTTTATTCAGGTAAGGTTGCAATGCCACTTTATCAATTTGCTTAAATACCGGTTGCATCACAAAAAAAGTTAAAAAAAGTGAAAGAGCAATCACAACCTGGTTGGGGGGAGTTTGAGGAGAACCCAACGCATTTCTCAATAGAGAAAGAATAATAACGATACGGGTAAAAGCCGTAACTGTAATAAGAATTGCAGGAGCAAGGGTCAAAATTGTTAAAAGTAAAATTATCTTTAAATTAATATCAAGATTTCCCAAACCGGATACTACGTTTTGAAGCGTTTCCCCGTGAGCATTTACAGGAACTATTAAAAGAGGTAAACTAAATATCAGAACTTTCCTCATTACTCCACTCTTTCAATTTCTTAAAACCTGTTTCGTCAAAAGATAAAAGTATTTTACTATTTCTCACATCTATTAAGACAAATCCTTTGTTTTTTGAAATATACTTAATCTCAATGATTTTTATAAACCCAGAGCGACCCGGTTTAACAAAAGAGTATTTTCCAACAGAATAGTAGATAACCACCAGAGAAACAACAATGATGATAAAAACAACGATCAACTTTAAAAGATAAGCCTCAATCAAGATCAATCACCTTAACACCAAACTTATCATTGACAATGATAAGTTCACCAACCCCAAAACGCTGACCGTTTATTTTTATTGACAAAAACTCTTCTATGGTTTTATCAAGGGGGATAACATCCCCCTCTTTAAGTTTCAAAAGATATCCAAAAGGTTTCACTGTCTTGCCAACCTCAACACACAAGTTAAGAGTAACATCACCCAAATCTTTTATCTCAAGCATAACTTTACCCGGTTTGAATTATAAAGTCAGTGAAGTAAACGTTTTTCACACCGCCTAAAGGCAGTATCGCGTTCACCCTTTTGGCGATTTCCTCTTTCAAAAACTCTATTCCTTCCGGTGTTTTCAAATCGGAAGACCGTTTTGTCAAAAGAAGTGTTATTATTGCATCTTTTATTTCAGGAAGCCTTTTTTGAACTTCTTGTTGAACCTTTTGATTCTTAAGTTCAAGTATAATGGAAATCCTCAAGTATCTCTCTATATCCTTATCTGCAAGGTTTACCGTAAAAGTGCCTAAGTCAAACATTATACCTACATTTTCGGTAGCTTTAATCTCTTCTATTATCTTCTGAGCCTGCTTCTCCTGAGAAACCTTTTGCTTTTTAGCAAAAACAAACTTGTAAGCGGCAAAACCGCCACCGCCTAAAACAAGAAGTAGAACTACAAGCAGAATTAACTTCTTCTTACCACCACCTTTTTGCTCTTCACCTTCAGCCGGCACCTGTTCCTGTTTTTCCTCTTCTGCCATAAAACCCTCAATGAAAAATATTTTTAAAACAGGTTAACAATTATCTCTTAATGTTCATCGTTTCCTGAAGAATCTGGTCATCTGTTGTTATCACTCTCGCATTTGCCTGGTAAGCTCTCTGAGCCGTAATAAGATTAATAAATTCCGAAGCTATGTCAACGTTCGACATTTCAAGCATACCACTTCTTATTTTAGAAATAACTCCACCAGGCATAATAACTGGAGTAAATGTTTGCTGATTTGGAAGATAAAGCCAGCTTCCCTTCCTGGTAAGAATTTCCTTATCTTTAAATGTAGCTATTGCAAGTCTTGCAATATCTTTAACCTTTCCGTTAGTATAAGAAGCCTTTATAATGCCATCTTCGCTTACAGAAACAGCCATCAGATCACCTTTGCTGTTTCCATCTTGCTCCGCATAAAATATAAAGTCTGAAGCAACCTGTCTCATACCGTCAAATTGAAGACTTATATTCATAGGACTTGTGGCACCATTTGTAAGATTTACAGATACTGTCGTCGGTGAGCCACCCGTCAGATTACCTTCGCTATCAAAAGTAAGAGTAGTGCTTCCAACCTGAGTGGTAGTATCTCCATCTGCATAAACGTGAACATCCCAGGAGTTTGTAGCCGCATCTGTGTGAACAAAGTAAAGATCAAGTGTATGAGGATTACCGAGAGAATCGTAAACAGTTACAGAATTAACATAATTGTAAGTTGTTGAATCGCTTGGATCAAAAGCTGCCGCGGATAGAACAGGTGCTCTTGAATCAAGGTTACTCGGTTCCTTCATTTTCACATAAGTAGTTTTTGCAGGCTGCATACTCATTGGAACATTAATACTACCGATAGAACCTGACATGTTTCCAACATCATCAAGCATCCATCCCTGAACCTTCATGCCAAGCATATTTATAAGATCACCGTTCGCATCAAGCCTAAACTCACCGTTCCTCGTGTAATAAGTAACACCGTCGTTAGACCTCACCATAAAAAAGCCTTCACCATCAAGAGCCATGTCAAGAGGATTATTGGTGTTCATAAAAGTTCCTTGAGAAAAATCTTTCACTGTTGCACCTACAAAAACACCCCCTCCTATCTCCCTATTTATCGGAGAACCGTTACTATAAGTGGTAAGACTGCTTGCAAGTAAATCTTCAAAAACTGCTCTTTCAGATTTATATCCTACAGTGTTAACATTCGCTATATTATCTGAAATAACCGAAAGCCAATTTTTTTCTGCGTTTAATCCAGTAAAAGCGGTATAGAATGACTGTAACATATCACCCTCCTATTCCAACAAGTTTAGAATCATCTATCGTAAATGAAGAGGTACTTAAAACAATAGAACCATCATTTTCTTTTTCCACACCGGTAATGAGAGCCTGACTTAAAACTGTCGCATTAACAGGATTACCGTTTGAAGTGGCTTCAACGCTTACTGTGTAATAGCCGTCCGGAAGTGATGGATTATTTATAGAGATTGGATAAGTTACTCCACCTTGAAGGTTATAGAGTGTCTCAGAATCAACAACATTACCGGCAGAATCAAGAACATTTATTTTAACAGTATCTGCTGCCGAATCGAGCTTAATTTCGGCATAGCCAGAGCCGTTTTGAATGTAAGTTTGATTCCCTTCATACTTCACAACTTTACCGATAAGAGAAGATGCTGTTAGAAGAGCATTAGACTGGTTTGCCTCTAACAGCTGCTTAACACTTGTTTCAAAATCATCATAAGTTTGGAGCTCTTCAAGCTTTACTGTATTATCTATAAAATCTGAAATATCTTCTGCCTCCAGAGGATCCTGCCACTTAAGATCTGCAAGCAAGACTTTTAGAAAATCCTGCTGCGACATCTTTGAATTATCATAATTGGCATCAACAACTTTCACCTGCTGAGCATCAGGATTATACGTCAGTCCACTGATATCCATACTTTCCCCCTTCATTAGATATGTATTTTATCAAAGATTTTAAAGAGGACAAGCTCTCTTCAAAGGAAACTCTCTCTTCTATACGCTGTTTCATAAACTCCTCCATTTTATCGTGAACGGCAATGGCAAGGTCTATTTTTGGATTAGTTCCTTTTTTATAAAGACCTAAATTTACCATGTCCTGACTTTCTCTATAAGTCGCTTCAAGATCTATAAAGAAAGACTGCCATTTTAAAACTTCCTCCGAAACAAGCTGAGGTGTCAAGCGGCTTATACTTTTTAATATATCAATAGCCGGAAATATCCTTCTATTTGCCAGAGCCCTTGAAAGAACTATATGGCCATCAAGAAAGCCAACTGCAGCATCAGCAACAGGGTCAAGGGCAATTTCGTCTCCCTCAACCAAAACTGTATAAATACCTGTTATGCTTCCCTGTCCGGTAAAATTCCCGGCCCTTTCTATAACTTTCGAAAGAAGAGAAAAAACGGAAGGAACATAACCTTTAGTTGTCGGCGGTTCTCCTACAGTCAATCCTATTTCTCTCTGCGCCATTGCAAGCCTTGTAAGAGAATCAAGAAGGAGAAGGACATCGTTATTCTGAGAAGAAAAGTACTCCGCAATGGCACAACCTGTAAGGACCGCTCTTATCTTTGCAAGAGGTGGCTGATCCGATGTTGCAACTACAACTACCGATTTTTTTAAACCTTCTCTTCCAAGGTTATCTTCTATAAACTCTCTAACTTCTCTACCACGCTCTCCCACAAGAACAATCACATTGACATCTGCCGAAGTGTAGCGAGCAATCATTCCCATAAGAGTACTTTTTCCCACTCCGGCACCGGAAAATATACCGATACGTTGACCTTTGCCGACTGTAAGAAGTGCGTTTATGCTCCTGATACCAAGGTCAAGAGGCTCCCTTATCCTGTCTCTTTTTAGCGGATTTATCGACTCCCCCTGTAAATAGGTAAAATCTGTATAAGTAATCTTATCTCTATTAAGGGGATTTCCGAAAGGATCTACAACCGTGCCAAGCAGTTCTCTTGAAACACCAACCTTAACAGAACCGGGCTTTGGCTCTATTTGACTTCCAACACTTATACCCGTCGTATCAGAATAAGCCATTAGAAGCGTTCTCCCATCTTTAAAACCGACAACTTCTGCTTCAACTTTTCCATCTATCGTGCAGAAATCCCCAAGGCAAACTTTAGGAAGGGCACTTTCTATTAAAGGTCCTTTTACACCGGTAACCTTACCCACAATTTTATAACGAGGAAGATTTTTTAATCTCTCTTTCAATCTCTTCCCTCAAAAGTGAAAGTTTTTCTTTTACATCGTGAACAACCGTAAAATCTTCAAACTTAATAATGAAATTCCCCGACTCGAGGTCCTTATTAATCTTAATTGTTATACCGTCAATATCCTTCAAAACATCCGCCAGACTTTCATCCGTTTCAATAGAAATGACAGTTGATGTTGATTTAAATTCCTCCAGAATTTCCTCTACTTTTTCTTTTACAAAAGGCAGGTTATCATCACTTATAAGCAAAAATCGAAAGATCTCATCAAGGGAATCTGCCACTATTTCGAGAATTTTCCTTGTAAATTTTACGTTTCCTTCACGGACTGAACTTAAAAACTGCTTAACTTCTCTTCTTAAAGCTTCAGCATCCTGCTTTATCTTCTCATTTATTCTCTGCCTTTCAATTTCCAACTTCCGCTGCCACTCTTTATCCGAATCCTCTTTTCCCTTTAGGTAACCCCTATTGAAAGCTTCCTCTTCAACCTTTTTTAAAAGCTGCCTGTATTTTTTTTCAAGCTCCTCCATCCGTGCAATATAGATTCTTTCTATCTCTTCAGGAGACATATTTCTTTTCTCTGTATCGGTCAACAGATGGGAGAAATCGTCCAAATTAAGCATTCTGTTTCTCTCCAAGCCATTCTCTTAAAAGTTCGGCTATAAGCTCAGGATGCTCTTTTGTTATCTCAAGAATCTTTATATAGTAAGGTTCTGATTTTATATCAAAGCTTTCTATCTCTTTTCTCTCTTTTTCCATCTTCTCTTCCGCTGATTGAACAGCCTCGCCGTAAGCCTTTACTACTGCTGACTGAACAGCAGGAATTGATTCAGGCTTCTGCTTTTTATGTCTGAGCAGGAAGAGCAAAATTCCAGCTAAAGCCAGGAAAGCAACTCCCCCTCCAATGGCTACTGGAATTATCGGAAAAGCCTCTCCGGTTACCACGTTCGCTTCCGGAGGAGGAACCTCAAAAGGAACGCTGACAACGGTAACCTTATCGCCCCTCTTCTCATCATAGCCTATCACACTTTTAACCAGATTTTCATAAGTCTTTAATTCCTCAGGTGTTCGTGGAATAAATTCTTCTTTCTCTTTACCGTTTTTACCTTTAACCTTTTTGTAACGACCATCTATAAGAACGCCAACACTTACCCGTTTAATAACAAATATGGGAGCAACCATTTTTTCAACAGTTTTTGAAACATCATAATTTGTAGTAACGTCTTTCTTCTCCTTGACTTTCTGCAAAGTCCCGTTTCCACCGTTGTTAATAACAGGTGGAACATTCGTTCCGCTTCCTGGCACACCGGAAGAATTTTTCTGAATACCTTTTTCGCTCTCCTGAATTTTCCTTTCGCTGACGACAGCCGTCATATCCGGATCGTAAATCTCTGATTGTTTTTCCATTTTGCCCGTCTCTATCTCAACGGTAGCACGGGCAACTACTCTATTAGAACCAAGAGCTTTTGAGAGGATTGATTCAACCTTTCTCTCTATCTCTTTCTCAAGAGCTCTCTTTATAGCCAGTTCTCTATTTGAATCGGTAGCGTTGTCATCTTCAAGCATATCTGAAAGAACACGTCCTCTGTTATCAACAACTGTTACATTTTGAGGCTTTAAACCGGGAACTGCGTGAGATACAAGAAAAACAATCGCCTTAACTTGCTCTTTTGTAAGATCTTTGCCAGGCCAGAGCCGTAAAATAACGGAAGCCTTCGGCTCTTCACTCTCTCTCACAAAAACTGACTCTTTCGGTAAAGCTATGTTAACCTTATCACTCCATACCGCATCTATCTGCTGAATCGTCTTCTCAAGCTCCCCTTCAAGAGCCCGCAAATATTCTATATGCTCTTGAAACTGAGTTATTCCAAGCTTAGGCTCATCAAATATCTCAAATCCAACTATCTTTCCGGAAGGAAGACCTTTAGCAGCAAGTTTAAGCCTGATATCGTAAACTTTATCCCTCGGCACAAGGATAATGCTCCCATTTCCCTCTACCTTATAAGGAATGTGCTCCTCCTGAAGAACCGTAAGAATGTTCCCGGCATCGTCAGGACTTAAATGTGTATACAAAACAGCATAATCGGTATTCGAAGCCATTTTAACAACTGCAATAGAAAGAAAAGAGATAAGCGCAAGGCTACCGATAAGGATAGCAAGACCTCTTATATTGGCATACTTTGAAACAAATTCCGAAAATCTATTTTTAATCTCTTCCGAATTCACCTATTTAACCCCGTTAAACCTGCATTCTCATAATCTCCTGATAGCTTTCAAGTGCTTTATTTTTTATTTCAACAAGTAGCCTCAAGGAGAGTTCGGATTTTGAAATAGTGTAGAGAAGTTCTTCAAAATTCTGTACGTTTCCATCCATTAATTTCTTCTCAGCTTCGGAAGCCGCATTCAAATCGCCGTTAACATCTTTGATGAAGTTTTCAAATATCTCTTCAAAACCATTCTTTTTACTATTCTTTTTATCAGACAAACCGGAAAGTATGTTGAAAGAAACATCGTTATTTACTTTCATTAACTATTCCCCCTATACTCTGAGGATTTCAAGACTTGAAGTCAACATATTTTTATGAGTATTAAAAGCCGTCAAATTTGCCTCATACGTTCTCATTGCAGAAATCATATCAACCATCTCTTTTACAGGATCAACATTCGGTAGCTTTACATATCCGGATTTATCAGCGAGAGGGTTGGAAGGATCATACTTCTCTCTGAAAGGTGAGTTATCATAAGCAATTTCTTTAACTCTTACCTCATCAAGGGGAACCTTACCATCCGATTTGAGGATAGCTTCAAAAACCGGGACTTTTCTCCTGTAAGGTTGTTTAGTCTCTGGATCCACAGAATTTGCATTTGCCAAGTTGCTTGAAGCAATATCCATACGAACTCTTTCTGCTTCCATTCCAGTTAAGGATATTTCAAGGCCTTTAAAGAGCACTTTTTATTACCTCCCTGTAATGCTTATTTTTAATTTTGTTAGTTCTGCATGTAAACTCTGAACCATTGTTTTATACATAATAGCAGTTTCTGCTAATTTTCCCAATTCCTCATCAACATTTACTCTGTTTTTATCATAACCAGCAATTTTGTTAAGCTCTACGATTTTAAACTCCGATTTTCTACACGATTGCGGTTCTATATGTTTTGGATCTGTCGTCTTTAGCCTCAACGTCTCGTTATTCATACACTTTTCAAATTTCAAATCTTTAGGCGTATATCCAGGCGTATCTGCATTTGCAATATTACTCTGTATAACTTTTGAACGCTCAAGATAATACGCCGCCGTTTCGGAAATAGCGTCTGTTTTTCCCCATAAATCACTCATTTTTCAACTTCCTATAAATGATTTGGTCTTCATAAATAATCTGTGCTATCCTGCTCATTGTATCCTTACACATCTTAACCTTTGGCAGTATAGCCTTTGCAAGGTCTATTTTATCAAGTCTTGAAAGAGATATAAGTTTTGCAGAAGCCAAAAAACAGTTATTACTTTTAGATTCTATGACATTTATTACTTTTAAACATCCACTATAATTATTAATTGCCAACAAATAGGAAATAGTTTTATAAATAGCTAATTTCAAAACTGGATCTTTATCATAAAATTTGGCAATCTTATCCTTACTTTTTTCTATTATCCAGAGAGCCCTCTGCGGGTTTTTCTGCTCTATACTTACCAGAACCTCATAAGCCTTAATTTCTATATCATCAGAAGGACACTTATTTTCTATTTCCCTTAAAATAGGCAGATACTTTTTAACAGGACGTCCAAGAAATACCAGATTTTTTATGTAAATTTTGTAGTATTTGCAGTTTTTGCGCTTCACTTTTTTAAGAATTTTTAAAGATTCTTTGAAATCCTTGCTGTCTGTCAAAGCCTCTGCAAGCATCAAAAGATCATTGTCATCTTTCCACCTGTCAGCAATATAGCGAATAAGCTCCAATCTCTTTTTTCTTTCATTACATTTTCCCAAAGCTTCCGCTATCTTTATAAGCGTATCCCTATCAAAAATAACTTTAAAAAAGTCTGGATTTGTCTTGTAAAGCTCACACATCCTTTCTGGAGAAAGCTTCAAAAGATACGGTTTCCACTCTCTTACAATAAATTCTTTTTGTTCATATTTAAGCTGTCTGGGAAAAACGAGAGAAATTTCCCACTCAAGCTGTTTAAAAAGATTATCACTATTAGTCTGCAAAACATACGCACCAAAATTTGCAAGAGCAAAAGTACCCAGATAAGTATCTCTCGAATGAATCAACGTCTCAAGAACAAATTTTAAAGGTTGCTTGAATGCTTTTATCTTTGTTTGCTGAAGTCTATATTTCAAAACAGGGTCTTTTTCCATTAAAGCTATTAACTTCAATTTGGCAATTGTTGCTTCAGCAGACTCGGGATAAGTCGTAACAAGGTTATAGTAAGTGGCAACTGCCAGTTTTTTATCACCTTTTTTTAATTCTGTATCTCCAAGTCTAAGCATGGCTTTTCTTATAACACTCTTATCCCGTGTAAAACTTATAATCCTTTTAAAAAGCTGTTCCGCAAGGCGGTAATCACCTTTTCTGTAAATATCCTCAGCAACAAGGTAGTAATATTCGGGATTCTCTATAAGGTAAGATTCGTTCTGTCTGTAAGTTTTGAAGAAATATTTGAAAGCTTCCCTGTATTTACCTTTGCTGAATAAAATTAAACCCTTAAGAAATTCAAGCTCTTTTTTATCCTCTTTTGACAGATTAGAAGTTGAAAGCAAAATGTAATACTCATCAACAATATCGGGACGTTTAAGGTAAACAGCAGATCTTAAAATTCCTATTACCGTTTTTATCTGCTGCCTCTCATTTTTTGCCTTTAGAAATGCGACTCTATATATATCAAGACTCTTATCGTAAAAACCGAGATTCTCATAAATGTGAGCCTTGGTATAGTAAAAATCCCAACCCACATTTTTAACCGTATTAAAGTATAGCTGTAAAAGATCGAGAGCCTGCCATAAATACTGCTTATCACCTATCTTTCTTCCTATTTTCATATAAGTTTTGGCAAGCATGAAAAGGGCTTTTTTGTAATAATCATCTTTCTTCTTATCCTTTGCAAGAATTTTTAAAAAATATTCAAGAGCCGTGTTGTAAGAGCCTATTTTATACTGATACATTCCCCTTTTTAACCAAACTTCAGGTTTGTAAACAAATAACCTATCTCCCTTTCCTTCCACAGTAGCATTATTTGAAGCAGCAAACCCGTTGCAGAAAAGCAAAAGAGATAAAAGAATGGTGATAACTTTCACTATCACACCCTTATTTCTACCGAAGAGCTTTCTTCCTCTTTATAAAATGTCTCCGAATAAAGATTTTTCCCGCGAGATTTGATTTTAACACGAAACCCTGAAAGATTTGTATTGCTAAGTATTTCTCTTATTTCATCACTGAGGCCGGCAGTGTTAAAAACGGCCTGAGGAAGTTCTATGGAAATGTTAAGGAATTTCCTTACCATGCTTGCTTTTACTCTAATATCTTCAAATGTTGCAGTAAGCGTATATTTCATTCCACTGTTAGCCGCCTGATTTTCCTGACCTTTATCTGTGTGGGAAAAACCTCCGTTTGCATTACTTCCGTCATGTAAAGGTTTCTGAGAAACCACCGGCGCCTGTGAAATATTCTCATGGGAAAGATTAACTTTATGGGATGAATTCTGTCCTGGAGAAACCGACATATTGCTAAGCTGAATCTCTTTTGAATCTATTAAATCAGACTTTACCTTCGACGTTAACGTTTTATCCTCAGAGAAAGTCAGGTCAAAATGTCCCTTATGACTTACCACTTTAAACCTTTTGTCTTGCCTGAAAATCGGCTTTTTTCCAAATTTCTGAGCATTAATCACCAACGGTCGCTTTTCGCCGGATTTTTTATCCTCGGTAAAAGGCAAACTTCCGTTTGAAAAACTTTTCCCATTTCCCGACTCAACTTCTTTCATCAACTTAGAATCTGCTTCAACAAACGCTTTATTTACAGCGGTATCTTCAAGCGATACGTTATTACGGCTTGCCGCCCCTTTCTTTTGAATCTCATCTACGGGAAGCTTATCAAAATTCATCACTAAACTTTCATTTTTCTTGTTAATATTAATGTTGTCAAAGCCAGTTATATACCTGAAATTCGCCTTAACTTCCTCACTCTGTTTCTGATTAATCAACACTACCTGTCTTTTAGCCCTAAACCTGTCAGTTAAAATAGGAACAGCACTTAAAGTCGATGGAAAAGTAGAAACCGTTTGACGGCTTGAAGTTTTATTGTTAACTTTAGATTTTTCCTTAAAAATACCTTTGAAATATCCTGAAGCCGCTCCTGGAATGTCAGATAAAGATTTTAATTTCTCAGAATTCACAAAAGCTTCAACAACATGATTAACAACTCTTTTGTTGGATTTATCGACCTTCTGTTTAATCTTCTTTTTCTCATTCTCTGAAAGATTTTTAGAAGCTACCGTTTTTAACGCTTTTTTTTCACAAGTCGGTTTCCCATTCTCGCTACATAACTTAATGATTTGATGATTTTTGTTTTTTTCCTGGTTTTTATCCTTTGTTATCAAAATTTCCTTCATCTCTTTACTTGAAAAATCAGCGGCAACTTTGGATTTTGAATCTGCATGTTTTAAGGCCAAAATATCCTTGGACAACTTTAGTTTTGATTGAAACTTGTTCTTTTGTGCATTAGTCAACAAATTGATATTTTTCGGCCTATTATCCGTTTCTTTTTCAGAAAAGTTAAAGGCCTTCAACAGATGCTTTTTTAGATTTGTATATTCCCATTTATTAGAAACCTTTAAAGGGGAAAAGGGTCTTTTTTTAAAAATCCCGAAAGAATTAGGATTTTCCTCCTCAAAATTTTTTAAAGAACAGTTTTCCTTTTCAGAACCGTTAACCTCTTTATCTAGCTCATATGCAAAAGGGCACTTCGGCATACCTTCTTTATTTAACAAGAAGGTTTTTCCATCCCTCCCGAACAAGAAGGTATCAGAATTTCCAAAGACTTGCGGCAGAAAACCTTCTCTTTTCAGAATCTCCGCTTTTTCACTTTCAGAAAAAGCAGAAAATAAAATATCAAACAAAGAATGTCCGTTTTTCTTCTCCCCCTTATTTTTCATACCGCTAAGACCAAATCCCAGATCCAAGCTTACTCTTATCATTTCTCTGCCCTTTCCCAGCGAATACGGATATTATACATCCTTCTTCAAAATCTCCGAAAGTTTTCTTAAAGCACGCGTCTTTATCTGTGAAATTCGGGATACAGATATGTCAAGAATTCTGGATATTGACTTCAAATCAAGCTCCTCAACAAAAATAAGCTGAAGTATTAGCTTTTCCCTTTCTGACAGATTATCAATGGCTCTCGCAAGACGAAATTTCAAATCTTTAATTATTGTTTCTTCTTCAGGATCCGGTGTATCAGATCTCAAGGTGTCCGCTATTGTAATCTTATCGGTCCCATGAAACAGAACATCTTCTATACTTGTCATATACATCATTTCCGCTTTTAAAAGATCCGCCTCACCATTTTTCATCTTTTCACGGGCACCGCGAGACATGAAATCAAGAGACCTTAAAAAATCCGTTATTTCGCCTCGAATTCTTATATAAGCGTAAGTGGAAAAGTGTGCCTTTCTTTCATCATACTTATCTATTGCCTTCATAAGTCCTATAACACCCGTATTTACAAGATCTTCAAAGTCAACTATACCTTCCGGAATTCTCCTGTAAATCTTGTTAGCTATCTTTTTAACCAGAGGTAAATGTTCAAGAACAAGTTCTTTCCGACTCTTTTCATACATAAGCTTAACCTTTCACCTTAAAGAAATTTTTAAGCTTTCTCCAGAAACTTTCCGATTCATCTTTAACAATTTCCCCTGTTTCAAGGGAAGCTATTTCCTTAATTGCAAGGGTATAAGGATCGGCGGGGAAAGCCGTAGCTACAGGTTCCCTGTATCTTACGGAAATTTTAACGTTGTTTGAATCCGGTAAAACACCAGCTATTTTGGGCCTGAAAGAGAAGAAATTTTCACATGAACGTCTTATTCTTTCCAGTATGGAGAAACCCTCATTTTTATTTTTACACATATTGGCAACAAGCTTTATGCTATCGTATTTATAAAGTTTGTAAAGACTTTTTATCAGCGCGTAAGCATCTGTTATGGCTGTCGGCTCCGGAGTAGTTATTACATAAGTCGTATCCGAAGAAACTGCAAATTTCAAAACATTTTCATTTATACCTGCAGATGCATCCAGAACTATAAAATCATAATCGTCAGAAATCTTCTCCAGCTTATTTATAACGGTAACAACATCAAGGTCTTCCAGCTCCTGAAAGGTATCTATACCGGAAAAACCGAGCAAAACATCAAGGTATTCAAAATGCTGGATCACATCCTCCACTTCAGCCCCTTTCATCAACATCTTTAAATTCTTATCTGGACTTAAACCTAAAAGCACATGGACGTTACCTAAACCTACATCTCCGTCAAGCAGCAAAACTCTCTTTCCAAAAATGCTGGAAAGAATGTAAGAAAAATTTACGGAAAAGTTAGTTTTTCCAACTCCTCCTTTACCACTTGCAACGCAGATAAATTTTGCCCTTCTTTTTTTAGGATTATGTCTCTCTTTAACCAGTTCTATTAATTTTTCTGCCTGAATGTTCATAGGTCTCCTAAGAGATAGTCTGCCACTTTTCTCGGTGTCAACAATTTTATGTCTTCTGGAACTCTCTGTCCGGTGCTGAGATAAGATAGAGAAAGTTCCGTTTTAACAGGCAGGTTTAAAAGTATGCCAGGTTTACGCGTTTCGTCAATCTTTGTAAGCAAAAGAGCTGTAACAGGGAAAATGGATCTGTATCTATTTACAACCTCTATTGCTTCTTCATTACTATAATTGCAGCTTATCACCAGATTAACTTCCATTTCCCTCTCAGAACCATGAAGAATGGCTTTTATCTCTCCCAATCTCCAGTAATCATAGTGGCTTCTCCCAACCGTATCTATGAGTATCACATCAACATCCGTAAGATTCGCAAGAGTTTCTTTAAGCTTTTTACCTTCGGACACCGTAAAGAATGGAATGTTCAAAATGTTCGCATACATACGTCCCTGCTGAATCGCTCCAACCTTAAAAGTATCAATGCTGACAACCCCTACTTTTAGCTGCTGATTTATCACGAGATCCGAAGCTATTTTAAAGAGATTTGTTGTTTTTCCAACACCGGTAGGTCCTACAAAAGCCACTATTTTAGGCTTATTTTCTGCAGAAATTCTTCCGGTAAATTTTACTTTTTCCGCAATACCTTTTTCCAGAGCTTCCCTCAATGTTGGAACGCTCAAATCAAGCTTCCCCGTTTCAAGATCAAGCCCGCAGGCAGGTTCAACAATTTCCCTCGCAACATCGGGATAAACATTTTTTGACTCAAGAATTCTTAAAAGTTCAAGAGCATCACCTGTAAATTCATGAAAATTAATATTGTTTGGAGACGAAGAGACAGTAGGCTTTATATGAGAAGGCAAATCTGGAGGCGGAACATAAGAAGGAAGCACCTCTTGCTGATTATTTCCGGGCACCTGTTTTATCTCTTCTCTCAACTCCGACAGCAGGCTTTTTAAGGTATCAAGCTCTTCCTTTAAAGCCTTTGTTTCATCTTCCTTCCTATCCGCCTCTTTGAAAAAAAGCCTGTAATATTTTTTCTTCTTAAAAGGCAACCATCCCGTTTTTGTCTCAACTTCATAATAGAGAATCTCTATATCGTTACCATAAGCTGCTTTGGCCTTTTCTATCAAGGTTTCCAGATTATCACCTTCCAGAATTTTAACAGACATACCTCCCTGGTCTCCTTCTTACGTTTTTATTTGCAAAAGTTATTATAACCCATTTTCCTCTTTTGCTTTTCTCTGTGCTATTATTTTCGTTGCAGAAGAGTATTCACAGTCGGAGGAATGAACAATGTATGATTTTAAGAATATTGAAGAAAAATGGCAGAAAATCTGGAACGAAAAAAATACGTTTAAATCGGAAGCCGATAAAAAGAAAAAGAAATACTACGTCCTTGAAATGTTCCCCTATCCATCAGGCAAAATACACATGGGTCATGTCAGAAACTATACTATCGGCGATGTCATAGCAAGATTCAAAAGAATGTTTGGATTTAACGTTATCCATCCAATGGGATGGGACGCCTTCGGTCTTCCTGCGGAAAACGCCGCAATTAATAGAGGTGTCCACCCGAAAGATTGGACATTAAGCAACATAAATTACATGAAAAAAGAGCTTAAAAGACTTGGTTTCTCTTACGATTGGGACAGAGAAATAGCAACCTGCCTTCCAGATTATTACAAGTGGAATCAGTGGATATTCCTCAGGATGCTTGAAAAAGGGATAGCTTACCGTGCAAAAACAACCGTTAACTGGTGTCCAAACTGCCAGACAGTTCTTGCAAATGAACAGGTTGACGAAGAAGGTGGATGCTGGCGTTGCGGGACAACAGTAGAGCAGAAAGAGATAGATAGCTGGTATCTGAAAATCACCAACTACGCTGAAGAGCTGCTAAAAGATCTTGAACTTCTAAAAGGTCACTGGCCGGATCCTGTAATAGAAATGCAGAGAAACTGGATAGGGAAAAGCACTGGAGCAAAAATAAAATTTCCGATAAAAGAAAGCGACAGGCCAGAAAGTATAGATGTCATAGAAGTATTTACCACAAGACCTGACACTCTCTTTGGTGTAACTTATCTTGTTTTGGCTCCAGAACATCCACTCGCCGAAAAACTTGCAAAAGAAGAACAGAAAGAAAAAGTAAAAGCTTTCATAGAAAAGATGAGAAGGACCGAAAAGAGGAAAAGAACGACAGGCGAGCTTGAAAAAGAAGGTGTTTTCACAGGTTCTTACGTTATCCATCCCCTAACCGGCGAAGAGATACCTGTCTATCTTGCAAATTTTGTTCTTATGGATTACGGAACAGGTGCCGTCATGTCCGTTCCAGCCCACGATCAGAGAGACTTTGAATTTGCTAAAAAATACAACCTTCCGATAAAAATCGTTATCACACCAGAAAACGAAGAGCTTTTACCAGAAACAATGGAAAAAGCTTACGAGAAACATGGAATAGTCGTAAATTCCGGTAAATTTAATGGAATGAAAAGCACCGATGCAAAGAAAGCAATAACTGAAGAACTTGAAAAGAAAGGTTTAGGAGGAAAAACCGTCCAGTATAGACTGAGAGACTGGAACATTTCAAGGCAACGTTACTGGGGAACGCCTATTCCCGTCATCTACTGTGAAAAGTGCGGAATCGTACCGGTACCGAACGAAGAACTACCAGTTAAACTGCCCGAAAATGTTGAATTCACAGGTGAAGGAAATCCTCTCTCAAAAGTTGAATCTTTCGTAAATACAACGTGTCCAAAATGTGGAAGTCCTGCAAAAAGAGAAACCGACACGATGGATACTTTCTTTGACTCCTCCTGGTATTTTCTGAGATACTGCTCTCCAAAGTTTGAAAAAGCACCGTTTGATACGGAAAAGGCCGAATACTGGATGGTCGTTGATCAGTATATAGGTGGTATAGAACACGCCGTTTTACACCTTCTCTACTCACGATTTTTTACAAAAGTTTTAAGGGATCTGGGACTATTCAAAGCAAATGAAACACACCGTCAATACGACTTTTTCAAAGCTGGTGAACCTTTCCAGAACCTCCTTACTCAGGGAATGGTATGCAAAAGATGGATAAAGGTAAAAACTGCTCTCTCTGTTCTCAACATTTCAGAAAGTGATGATATTGAAAAGCTGATAGAAGCTCTTGGTGGAAAAGGCGAAACAACCGGGAAAACCGTTGGTGAATTCCTCTCTGAAAACCGCATAGGCAGTGGCGATAACTTTCTCCTTGTCATCACCCATCCGGAGATTAAAAAATACCTTGAAAATCCGGAAGAAATTCTTGACAACCTCGTAAAAGAATATGGTGAACTTTCTAAAATGAGTAAATCAAAACTTAACATAGTTAATCCTGCAGAGATGATAGAACGCTACGGTGCCGACGCTACAAGGCTCTACATACTTTTTGCCGCTCCACCCGAAACAGAATTTGAATGGAAAATGGAAGACATAGATGGTGCCTACAGATTTTTAAGGAGAGTCTTCACCTTTGTTGAAGAAAACAAAAACCTCTTTTCAAAAGAGATAAAAAACACAGAACTTTCAAAGGTTGGAAGAGATTTAAGACGCAAAACCCACGAAACACTCAAAAAGGTAACTGACGAATTCAACGAAAGGTTTAAGTTCAACACCGCAATCGCAGCAATAATGGAACTCTTTAATGCAATATCCCGATTTAAACCCGAAAAAGAAGGCGATGAAAATGCTTTGAAAGAAGCAATAGAACTTCTCATAATAATGCTTTCCCCAGTTACTCCTCATATAGCGGAAGAGATGTGGGAAATGACGGGACACAAAACACTCATATCTACCGAAAAGTGGCCGGAAGTTGACGAAAAAGCACTTGTGAAAGACGAAATAGAGCTTCCAATACAGATAAACGGAAAGGTTAGAGACCGAATAACTGTCGCTCCGGACATAAAAGAAGAGGAGCTTAAAAAACTCGTCTTTGAAAGAGAAAAGGTTAAAAAATACATGGAAGGTAAAGAGCTAAAGAAATTCATCTACGTTAAAGGAAGACTGATAAATGTGGTTGTTAAGTAGACTTTTTGCTCTCCTGATCTTAGGTGCCTGCATCAGCGGATGCGGCACCATAACTTATGTCGCCAGAAAGGAAGTAATAAAACATATTTACATCTCACCTGTCACTAACAGAACACCTGAAGAAGGCATAGATATCTTATTCACAAGGGCAGCAGATGACACCTTTTACACCGATTCCCGATTTGCCGTTGATAAAACGCCAATACCCGATGAAACTATAATTGTGAAACCGTCCGTCGATTCCATCTCCGCATTCTCAGTTGGATACAACGCAGACGACCAGGCGATAGAGTACAGACTCAGCGTAACAGCCACAATCAAACTTATAAAGTTTGGTTACAAAAAACCTTTTAAAGTCTTCAAAATAATCAGTTATGGATTCTACGATGCAACAGGAACACCTACAGAAACAGAAATGAAAAGGAAAGAGTGTATAGAGAACATAGCAAAAGATATATTTAGAGAAGTTGGAGAAAAACTCCTTGAAGGAGGGAACAATGGAAAAAACGATTGACTGTACAGGCCTTGCGTGCCCACTACCGGTTTTAAAAACAAAAGAAGCTCTCGAAGAAATAGACGAAGGCATAATTACCGTAATCGTTGATAACAAAGCGGCAAGGGAAAATGTAAAGCGCTTTGCTCAGAAACAGGGATGCACAGTAGATGTGGAAGAAAAAGACGGCCTTTTCTACGTAAAACTAATCAAAGGATACACCTGTGAAATTCCTCAACCGGAAGAAGAAAAGGAAAAAACAGGAAACTACGCCGTTCTCATAGCTTCTACCTACGTTGGAGAAGATAGAGAACTCGGAGAAATTTTGATAAAAGGATTCATAAAAACCTTTCTTAACGCCGATCCGCTTCCAAAAGGAATAGTTTTGATAAATACTGCAGTAAAACTTGCCTGCAAAGGTGGGGATAGAGAGATACTGGAAGCATTGAAAGAATTACAGGGCAAAGGTGTTGAAATTATATGTTGCGGAACATGCCTTAACTTCTTCAATATTCTTGATGATCTTGAAGTCGGCATTGCATCTAACGCATATGATGTTGTTCAATTCCTGGCAAACGCAGACAGCGTGGTAAGACTTTAAAGGAGAACTGTATGAAAGTTGTCATACAACGTGTCAAAGAAGGAAAAGTAAAAGTCAACGGAGAAACTGTTGGAAAAATAGAGAAAGGAATTGTAGTCCTCGTAGGTTTTGAAAAAGGGGACATTCCTTCATTTCTTGAAAAGATGGCTGACAAAATAGTAAACCTGCGTATTTTTGAAGATAGTGAAGGAAAGATGAACCTATCTCTAAAAGACATAAAAGGAGAGCTCCTGCTCGTTCCCAACTTTACACTTGCGGCCGACTGTAAAAAAGGAAGAAGACCGAGTTTTCAATCTTCTGAGAACCCCGAAATCGCAAAAAACATGTTTGACAAATTTGTAGAGATATGTAGAAAACAGATACCTGTTGAAACCGGAATATTCGGCGCAGAGATGGAAGTTTACATTCTAAACGACGGCCCTGTAACCTTTATACTGGATTCCAGAGAGCTGTTTCAGGGAGGTCTGTCGTGAAAATAAATTACGAGAGCTATCTAAAGTATCTGCCGGGAATTTTCCTTATATTCTGTTCGTTTGTCGTTTTAAAAGTAAAAGCACCTATAAATCGTGTATTGAAAAAAATCTTTCTAAAAGACAGAAAAATCTCTAAAGCAGAAAGGCTGATATTAGAGCTTTCTTCCATTTTAAACTACATACTCTCTGTGTTCTTTCTTCACTTTGGACTTCTCCAATTTAATCTCTCTCCCATCTGGAAAAATGCTGTTAACATTGGTGCTTATACACTTTACATAGGATTTGCTACCCTGGCAGTTCTGAAAATTATTGACATATTCATTGAATTTTTATCCGAAAGAACTAAAAAGACTGTTCCTGTATCGGAAATACCTCTGGTAGAAACCTATTTCTCCATGATCTCCAAGATAGTCAAGATATTTGTCGTATTCGTATCTTCAATTATTCTCCTGGACAAACTCGGATTTAACGTTACATCTCTGATAACATCACTGGGGGTTGGCTCTCTTGCCGTAGGTCTTGCCGCTCAGGACACAATTAAAAACTTCATCTCAGGTATACTTCTTGTAACAGACAGGCAGTTCCGAATCGGCGATAGAGTTTACATAAAAGACATAGATGTTGACGGCTACGTTTATGACATAGGACTAAGAACCACAAGAATAATAACCATATCCGGAAATAACCTCATAATCGTCCCAAATTCAAAGCTCACCGAAGGCGTCATAGAAAACGCTCTCTATCCGGATATGAAATTTAAAGATTCAGTAAAAATAGGCGTTGAATATGGTAGCGATATTGAACTTGTCAAAAAGCTCCTGCTTGAAGCCATAACTACAACTGATGGTGTTTTAAAAGAACCTCCTCCTTCAGTATTCTTTATAGACTTTGGCGATTCTGCCCTTATTTTTCAGGCATTCTACTACGTTAAAAAGAAAGATATCGCTTACGGTGTAAAATCAAAAATAAACGAAAAGATAAACAAGCTCTTTGCCGAAAATGGTATAAATATACCGTTCCCGTGTCAAACAAACTACTTCCCTGAGGGAGTGAAGATTAAAATTGACAAGGAATAAACTTTTCAGCATAAAAATGAGAGCTTCAAGGGAAAGGGAGCACATCTCTGGCGCGGAAAGAATCGTGCCGGAGGATGAAATATCCAGTATTGCAAAAGAATTAACCGAAAGAGCTCTCTATCATCCTAAAGGGAAACCTGATTCTATCAATCTTAAGATAGAACTCCTTGAAAAATCCCCAATTTACTTAAAACTTTTAGACATCTACGAAATTGCTGACAGAGAAGACTACACAATAAAAGAGATACTGACCAAACTTTTCAAAAAAGCAGGCATCGACAGCACTATAGGCCTCTCTATATACAGAGCACTCATAAGCGGAGCCTCTCCAGCCGGAACGGTAATGAGAGGTGCCATGATTGTTGATTGCCAAACTGGTATAAGGCTTGAACCTGATAAGTTTAGAGGAATAAGGGCATCATACATGGACATTACACCGGAAATGGAAAAAAACCTTAAAAAACTTGTCGGTGAACGGTTTACTCCGAACATGAAAGATGCTGTTGTGCTTTCCACAAAGGTGCTCAATCATCCTGATGTTGTTGCTGAACTGTGCATATCTGATGACCCGGATTACACTACTGGATATATTTCGATAAAAAATTTTGGCTATGTTAGGATAAAAAACATAAAACTTCCCGGATTACCCAAGGGAGGCAGAGCGTTTTTCGTGAAAGGAAAAATAGAAAGAAAAGCTTTTATAGAATATATGGAAACAACTCCTGTCCTTATCAATGAAATAGGAAACTATGTTTTTACACCTTTATCTTCTATTATTTTAGGTGCCTGAAAAGATGCCGTTTCTTTATAAAAACTTCCGGAATTTACCTTACCAGAAACACTCGCTCCAGCTTCTACCGTCAAGTTTTTAACAGAAATTTCTCCGGTAACAGAAGACGTTGATTTTAACTCTAGAGAATCGGCATATATATTTCCCTTCACCATTCCCTGAAGTATCAGCACATCCGCGCGAACATTTCCCTTAACAACGGCAGAAGAACCAAGGATAACATAATCTCCCTCAATATCACCATCTATCTCACCGTCAATTCTCACTTTACCTTCAGCCTTTATATTTCCTGAAACCTTCAATTCCTTTGAGAGAATACTCTTTATCTCTGAAGCTGCGTAAGACTTTACAGGCTTTCTTTCCTTCTTATCACTTTTTCCAAACATTGGAAACCTCCAGAAATTTCATGGGATTAACCCACCTATTATTTATCTCTATGCCGTAGTGAAGATGAGGACCTGTACTTCTTCCTGTATTTCCCATCTCACCTATAACCTGACCAAGCTTAACCTTCTGTCCCGGCTTAACAAATATCCTTCTAAGATGAGCATATATCGTTACATAACCGGAAGGATGTTTTACTAAAACAACCTTTCCCCATCCTGCCCACCAGCCTGCTCTTATAACTTTACCATCGGCGGTAACCCTAACAGGTGTTCCGGGTTTATTGGCTATGTCAATACCTGGATGGAAAGCAAGCAAATGAGTAAACGGATCTCTTCTTATACCAAACTTTGAAGTAAAACGTCCGTAAGCAGGAATTCCGAAAGGATACTTCCTAAAATCAGATATAAGAGAATCTATAACAGATATAGAATCTGACAGCTCTTCCGGACTCATGTTTTCAAGAGGTATGTAAACACCACCTTCCCCATTTTCAGAAGCACCATAAGAAAGAGTTTTTGGTGTTTCCAATCCTGCCGTCTTCATTATTGAATCAATTATTTTTATTCTTTTTGCAAGTTCTTTTACTGTTTTATCCCTTTCTTCCTTTAATTTTTCCACCTCTAAAGAAAGTTGCTTTTTTGTCGAAGAAAGCTCTGTCACCTGTTCTTTCAATTCCCTATTCTCAGAAGCAACCTTTCTTAAACCAATCGTTGAATGAATTGCCGTATAGGTAACAAAAGTAAACAACACCAGTAAAAACGTAATAGCTGCTTTAAGTTTCTTTCGTGACAAATGATAAGTCTTTATCTCTCCAAGTTCACTCTCAATAACAATTATCTGAAATTTATCGTCTTTCAATCTCCATCCTCTCAAAAAGTTTGGGAAATTTTAACATAAACTTACTTTTCCCTTTTTTCGTCAAGAAGTAACACTGTGGCATAGATACAATGGTTATAAGGAACATATATCCCCTTTTTCTCCGCCTTTCTGACAAGAGCTCCCGTTATGCCCTCAATCTCAAGAGGTTTTCCCCTCTCAAAATCAAGAAGCATTGATGTTTTATAGTTCATAAGGTCAGGCGATGATTTCAAATACTTTTCCATTGTCTCCTTTTTAAGCTCAACCCCCCAAGCCTTTGCCACTTCCATACACTCTTCCATCAAATGCTTTAACACTTTAAACGCTTCAGGATGTTCAAGCATTTCACCAACAGTTGCCCTCGTAACGACAGAGTAAGGATTAAAAGCAACGTTCCACATAAGCTTTTTCCAGAGAGTATAGTTGATATTCCGCGAAATCCTGACCTCTATTCCCGTTTCTGCCATATCTTCTGCGATACGCCTGATTCTATCAGTTACCGTTGTAGTTATAATCTCCCCAACCTCAAGAAGCCCGGCAGCTTTATGAACAATAACGCCTGGCTCTTTAACGTAAGCACCGATAAAGGCCGTAGCACCTATAACCCTGTCACTTCCCAGATATTTTGCAAGAATTTCTTCATTTTCTATACCGTTTTGAACAGAAACAACGGCAAACTTTCCATCTATCTCAGAGAGTTTTCTGGCAATCTCTTCCGTATCGTAGGACTTAACGCAAAGAAGAACAACATCAACATCCTTCAAAGTGTCAAGCGAATCGGAAAAAACAACCCTTCCAGACTCTCTAACGGTAAATGTTCCATGTTTAAAACTTTCAACCGTTAAACCTTTATCTTTAAAAACCTCCACATGGTGGGGCTTACCGATAAACACAACTGCTTTTCCGCCGTTCGCAAGCATCCCTCCGTAAAAGCCCCCAACACCGCCAACGCCGATTACACCGTACCTCATAACAATCTCCCATAACCTTTTTATACTTTCAAATCTTACCAAAAGAGGATATTATATTTTGTATTGTAAGGTTTTAACGGAGGGAACCATGAGATACACGGTAAAAGATGAAGAGACACTTCAAGCGTTAACAGATAAACTTCTAAAAGAAATAGAGAAGAAAAACTTCATCGAAAAGCTATCAAAAGAAGAAGCAGAAAAATTAGCGGAAGATTTAAGGAAAGTCATAAGGTATCACGACTATAAGTATTATGTTGAAGCAACTCCGGTTATTTCAGACTATCAGTACGACCGACTGTTTCATGCACTTGAAGCGATAGAAAAAAAATTCCCCGAACTTGTAACTCCCGATTCCCCCACACAGCGAATCTCTCCGGCATTCACCGGTGAATTTAAAAAGGTTAAACATCTGGCAGAGATGACATCTCTTGAAAATACCTATTCAGCAGAAGATTTAAAGGAATGGGACAAGAGGGTAAGAACCGCTCTAGGCGTAGAGACGTTAGAGTACGTCGTTGAACCGAAGTTTGACGGTGCAAGCATAGAGCTCGTCTATGAGAATGACATTTTCGTAAGAGGTGTAACAAGGGGCGACGGCATTGTCGGAGAAGACGTAACAATGAATGTTAAGACCATAAAATCCATCCCCTTAAAAGCACCTTTTTCAAAACACGGCATAAAAAAGGTTTCCCTCCGCGGAGAAATTATAATGCCAAGAAGCGTTTTCATAGAGCTCAACAGGGAAAGGGAAAAGCAGGGGCTTACACTATTTGCAAACCCGAGAAACGCGGCAGCCGGAACGATGAGACTAAAAGATCCAGGTGAGGTTGCAAAAAGGAAACTTGACTGCTACACATATTTTATCCTTTACAGCGAACCCAAAAAACTGTGTAAAGACATAAAAACCCAATGGGAGGCTCTTGAAATCCTTAAAGACTGCGGATTCAAAGTCTCACCTTTAAATAAGTTATGCAAAGGAATAGACGAAGTTATAGACTACATAATGAAGTGTCAGGAAGAAAGAGAATCCTGGGACTTTGAAGCAGACGGAATGGTTGTCAAGATAAACGACACCTGCGCATGGGAGAAACTAGGCGAAACACTCCACCATCCACGCTGGGCAGTCGCATACAAATTTCCGGCAAAACAGGCAGTAACAAAACTAAAAGACGTCGTATGGCAGGTAGGAAGGACAGGAGCTCTTACACCTGTTGCAGTCCTTGAACCTGTTGAGGTCGGCGGAGTTGTTGTTTCAAGGGCATCCCTCTTTAACCCCGATGAAATAAAAAGAAAAGACATTAGAATCGGCGACTACGTTATCGTTGAACGTGCCGGCGAAACAATCCCTTACATCGTTGCTCCCGTAAAAGAGAGAAGAACCGGTAAAGAAAAACCTATAGAAGTGCCAAAAACGTGCCCTGAGTGCGGCTCACCGATTGTTCACGAACTTGACGAAGCCGTCCCAAGATGCCCGAACATCAACTGTCCAGCTCAGCTAAAAGAACACCTTATATACTGGGGGAAGGTGCTTGACATCAAAGGGCTTGGTGAGTCAACCGCAAACCTGCTTACCAGAAAAGGGTTTGTTAAAAATATCGCAGACCTTTATACTCTTGACAGAAACGCACTCATCAGACTTCCCGGCTGGGGCGAGAAAAAGACAGATAATCTCCTTTCCCAGATAGAAAAGTCAAAAAGTGCAGAGTTTTACAAAAAGCTTACGGCTCTTGGAATCAGACACGTCGGCGAAAAAACGGCAATGCTCCTTGCAAAGCGGTTTAAAAACCTTGACGAACTGATAAATGCACCTTTTGAAAAACTTGCTTCCATTCCCGGAATAGGACCAATTACCGCAACAAGCATCAAAAATTTCTTTAAAGCAGAAAAAAACGTTGAAATGATAGAGAAGCTCAAAAAAGTGGGCTTTACTTTTGAAAGAACAGCCGAAGAGGAAGAGGAGAGAGAACTTCCGAAACCTTTAGCAGGACAGAACATCGTATTCACCGGCGAACTTGAACACTTCAAGAGAAAAGAGGCACAAAAAATCATAGAGCTTTTAGGCGGCAATCCTACAAACTCTGTAACGCGAAAAACCTCTTTTGTGGTCGTCGGCGAAAATCCCGGCTCAAAACTTGCAAAGGCCGAGAAGTTAGGAATAAAACGGATGAACGAACGGGAATTCATAGAGTTCATAAAACCTTTAGCAAAGGAAAATCCCGAAGTTGCCAAAATCCTTGAAGAGAAAGGGATAAAAGTATGAAAGACTACTTATGCGAAGATACGATTGCGGCGATAAGCACTCCATTATCAAAAGGTGCCATCGGAATCGTGAGAATTTCGGGGAAAAAAGCCCTTGAAATTCTTAAAAAGGTATTCAGAACAAAAAGCGGAAAACCAAAAGAAACCTTTGAAAATAGAAAGATGACCTACGGCATTATCGTTGACGAAAACAATGATGAGATAGACGAAGTCCTCGCCGTTTACATGAAAGGGCCAAAAACGTTCACCGGCGAAGACGTGGTGGAAATCCACTCCCACGGCGGAATCTATGTGGTTAGAAAAATCCTTAAAAGAGTTCTGTCGGAAGGGGCACGCCTTGCAGAACCTGGCGAATTTACAAAAAGAGCCTTCCTAAACGGCAGGATTGACCTTGTCCAGGCGGAAGCGATAAACGAAATAATTAACGCCGAAAGCGAACTTTCCCTTAAAGTTGCCGTAAACCACCTTAAGGGAAGTTTAAGCAGCAAGATAGAATCTATAAGAGACATGCTCTTTCATCTAAAAGCATTCATAGAAGCGGCCGTTGACTTTCCGGAAGAAGAAATTGAAATCATTGAAACAGGCAAGGTAAAAGAAAAGGTTGAAAAAGCAACTGAAAAGATAGAAAAGCTCCTTGAAACATACGATGATGGAAGAATTATTCGTGAAGGCATAAAAATAGCAATAGCAGGAAGGCCAAATGTCGGCAAATCCTCCCTCCTTAACGCCCTTTTAAAGGAAGAAAGAGCAATTGTTACAGACATTCCCGGGACAACAAGAGATGTAATAGAAGAAGCTGTTACGTTAAAAGGTATTCCTGTAAGGCTTATAGACACGGCAGGTATAAGAGAAGCAAAAGACGTTGTTGAAAAGATAGGCATAGATAAAACAAAGGAGAAATTAAAAGAAGCTGACATCATACTTTTTGTTATTGACGGCTCTACTGGATTCACAGAAGAAGACAAAAAGATATATGAAACGCTAAAAGATAATCCAAACTTAATAGTTGTAATAAACAAAAAAGACCAGGGATTAAAAGTTTCGTGTAAAGACTTTGAAAATACCTGCGTAGAAATAAGTGCCAAAGAAGGTGAAGGTATAGAAGTTCTTTCTGAAGTAGTTATGAAAAAACTTCTTCTTGAACCAGAAACCTTATTTAAAGAGACAGAAGCAATGATAACAAGCGAAAGGCATAAAAATCTGTTAGAGAAAGCGCTAAAAAGTCTTCAAAATATGAAAAAAAGTATTGAATACGGTATTGAATCACCGGAGTTTTTGGCACTTGACCTTGATGAAGCCCTTAACGCTCTTGGTGAAATTGTTGGCAAAAAAGGCATTGAAGACATGCTGGATATAATATTTTCAACATTTTGTATCGGGAAGTAATAGGGTAAAGAGAAAATAAGTTCCTCTTTACCCTAAGTTTTTTATTTTAAAAAATTTAAAATCTTTTAAGATGCTTAACCTGTTCAACATCCTTCTCAAAACTTAAAAGCTCTTCTCTATCAAGGTATTTATTAAGCTTTGAAACAGCATATTTATAAAATCTATTTATGCCTTCTGCCATAGCTTTATCTCTTGAATCTATGAGCTCTTTTGGTGCTGTAGCTTTACTAACCAAATCCGTAATTAAATCTTTATTCCTATTATTTATTTGATACTGATAGGTGTAGGGGTCAACGATGTTTGCATCAGAAAGATTGATTCTTTTTTTCATGAAAACTTGTCTTGTAAGAGGTTCTATAAGAGTTACAGTAACGTCTCCACCAAAATAGAGTTTACCCTTTTCAGAACAATAAAGATTGTTGCATTTGTTTTCTTCCACAACTTTTTTAATATCTAAATTGATTTCTGGAATTAATGTTAAGTAAATTTTCTTCTTATCTTGATAGGTAATATCATCAAATGTTTCATATGGACCTTTTAAAGTAAATCCCTTT
This sequence comes from Desulfurobacterium indicum, assembly GCF_001968985.1. NCBI lineage: Bacteria > Pseudomonadati > Aquificota > Aquificia > Desulfurobacteriales > Desulfurobacteriaceae > Desulfurobacterium > Desulfurobacterium indicum. The sequence goes on from NZ_MOEN01000019.1 coordinate 27,661, forward strand.
TTAATGAGAATTTCTTGTATCGCAGTTTGAAGAGCTTTTTTTAACTTATCTTCATAATACTCTTTAAAATATTGGGATGGTGAAACAATACCAATTATTTTCTTTGTCTTGGGTTGTTCTTCTACTTGCGGTGTTTCTAAATTTAGTTGAGTTGTAACTCTTTTGACGGGAATTGTTGAAGCACAGCTACTTAATAATACCCCAATTAGGATTGCACCCGTTAAAAATTTTTTCTCATTTGATCCCTCCAATATGTTTTTTTTGTGTTTTCTGTAAATGGATTATAGATAAATGTAAACTTTTTTTCAATGAAGTGTCCATAAAACTGTGTAAATTCTATTACGCCTCCAACCTCTCTCCAAAAATTTCAGAAAGCTGGCCGTAGATAATGCCCCAACCCCTTACAGAGCTTTTGCTCCACTTCTTATCAAGCTCAACTACTGCTAAATAAAGGCTCTTCAAAATAGTCGGAAGATACTTCCCTCTTGTCCTTCCAAGACACATAACTCAGGGAGTCCCTTATCTGGTGAACTACGCATCTCTGTATCTCTGCTTGTGGATAGACTCCTTTTATCGCTTTGCTTATCCCTGCCATTCCGTCTACGCTAAATATGAGAACGTCTTTGACTCCTATACTCTTTAAGTCATTGAACACCTTAAACCAGAAACTTGAGCTCTAAGTCTCCGATATCCAGAATCCTAAGACCTCTTTCTTCCCTTCTCGGGTTATTCCGATTATTACGTAGATAGCTTTATCCCTCGCTCTCCCTTCTTCTCTGACTTTGTAAAAAATACAGTCTATGAAGAGGATTACATAAACCTTCTCTAAAGGCCTTGATTGCCACGGTAGTATTTCATCAATTGTGTCTCACTAAGATTTCAGAGGCGACCTCCCCCATAGATTTTAGGAGTCGAAAAAACC
>NZ_MOEN01000020.1 GCF_001968985.1 Desulfurobacterium indicum
TATTTCCTCTAAGGTTACCTGCGATATTTTGCTTATGGTTGAGGGTGAGTATTTAAGTTCAAACACGCTTTCAAGAGCCTGGGCTACTGCTCTTGCACTCATACCAGAGGCAAACATCCCAAGTATTAAGTCTTCAAGATTGATATCTCTTCTTCTATAAGGTTCTATCAACTTTGTTCTGAATTTTCCCTCTCTATCTCTTGGAATTCTCAGATTTTCAAGCTTACCGATAACAGTATCTAAGTTTCTAACGTAAAAGCCGTTCTTTGTTCCTCCATGTTCTTTAAGAAACACTTCTCTTTCAGCCGTCATGATTGACTCTAAGGTTTGCTTTACCACTTCCTTAACTAGGTCTGGTAAAATCTTCTGTAGTTCCATTTTTGCCTCCTGGGGTTGGTATTTGTGGGGTGTTCCCCAGGAGGTTATCCCATTTCTCAAGCTTACACAAAATATCGTACACTACCAAGAACTTAATCTTAAACATAATTTTCCTATAAAAATTATAACTATGCTTATAATTTATCTCCGAATAAGGAACTAAGAAATATCCAACATCATTTAGTTCTATATCGGGAACTACAATATTTGCATTTTTATTAACAAAAATATTAAGTTTTTGTTTGTATCCACACTTATATTCTTTAGATACTCCATTTATATATATTTTAAATTTTAAATTATTTCTCCTAATTGACTTCAAAAATTTCCGTATATTCATGGGATCTAAAATTTCATCAACATTAGAAACCTTAAAACCATAAATTTTCAAAAACTCTAATGTAGCAAATGAGATATTATAAATCTGACGCCATAAAACTGAATTTTTTGAACTCTCTATAGTAAACACAGGAATATTATTTTTTAAAACCCAAGTACTAAAATCGTTCATATCTCTCACTACATTATTACTAAAAGTATTCAGTATTTTTATTGAATACTTAACTCGCTTATAACGATTATTTCTATTTATTTCAGATAAAACTTTAAAAGCAACAGTGTAAAGGTCAATTTGCCCATGTTTTTTTTCATCAATAGTTATACTATTTCCCCATCTTCTTCTGTCATTGTAAGAAAATCCCCAACCAGAGTGAAAAGAAAGAACAAAATCTGGCTTAAAATTGATTAACTCTTTTTTAACAAAATTTATTTTGTTAAAAACGTCTTCTGGAATAGAAAGTTCATTTTTATTAGAAAAAACAAACTTTTCATTTACATCTCCAACACCTTCCAAATATCTATAAGTCCTTACAATACTTTTTATATTAAGAAAAGGAATAAATTTAATATCTCCTTTGGATAATTTTAGTTTCTTATAAAGATAGACTGCACTTAAATATCCACCTATTTCATCACCGTGAATACCTGCAACTATAAAAGCTCTTGGACTATCTGTTTTTCTAATTTCATAACTTTTAGGTATATAGTATGGAAGGTTTATTGTAGCTGAAATAAGAAGTGGAAAGCAAAAAATAAGCAAAATATAAATCTTCTTTGACATTTTTACTTAGCCCTTCTAGCTCTAATTAAAATAACTTTAAAAATGAAGAATTTATATTCAAAATTTTATCAGCTATTTCTTTTCCTGTTAATCCAAGTTTTCTTCTTAAAAGCATCTGATCGCCGTGCTCTATAAACATATCAGGAATTCCAATGTTATAAACTTTTCCATCATACCAGCTACTTAAAAACTCATCAACGGCACCTCCAAGTCCTCCTTTAACGGTGTTCTCTTCAATGGTTACGATAAATTTATGTCTCTTTGCTATATCGGTTAGAAGAACTTCATCAATAGGCTTTATAAATCTTGCATTAACAACAGTAACGCTTAAACCTCTCTTCTCAAGTTCTTTTGCAGCTTCAAGTGCCTGAGAAACTTCCCATCCAGAAGCGATAACTGCAATATCCTTACCTTCTTTCAAAACTTCCCAGCTACCTATCAGAATCTCTTTAAACTCCTTCTCTATCTCAACACCTGTTGCAGCTCCCCGGGGATATCTTATAGCAAAAGGAATGTTAGACTTAAGAGCTGTATATAGAAGGTTTCTCAGTTCATTCTCATCTTTCGGTGCAGAAACAATAATGTTTGGCACTATTCGAAGGTATGAAAGATCAAATACACCGTGGTGGGTTGCACCGTCTTCTCCTACAATACCACCCCTATCAATCGCAAAGATAACAGGAAGTTCCTGAAGGGCAACATCGTGAATAATTTGATCGTAAGCCCTCTGTAAAAATGTTGAATAAATAGCAACAACAGGTCTTAACCCTTTTTTAGCAAGACCAGCACCGAATGTAACGGCGTGCTGCTCCGCAATACCAACATCAAAATATCTACCAGGAAACTTTTTTTGAAACTTATCAAGCCCTGTCCCCGAAGGCATGGCAGCTGTTATCGCAACTATCCTCTCATCCTTTTCAGCAAGTTCTATCAATGCATCAGAAAAGACGGAAGTCCATTTCGGAACGGGCTTTTCAACAGAAACGGAAATCTTCTTTTTTGGAACACCATGAAACTTATCGGGCCTTTCTTCTGCAGGTTTGTAACCCTTTCCTTTCTTTGTTAAAACGTGAACGAGAGTAGGCCCTTTCATCTTTGAAACATTTTCAATAACAGGAATTAAGGTTTCAAGATTATGTCCGTCAACAGGACCTATATACCTAAAACCGAGCTCTTCAAAAAGCATACCTGGAGGAAATAATCCTTTAACTATTAAGTCTTCAAAACGCTTCATTCGCTTGTATATATGTTCTCCAAATATCTTTTTCACAACCTTCTCAAAATGTCCCTTCGTTTTTCTGAGCCACTCATCAGTAGTAACCCTGATAAGGTAATTGGCCATGGCACCGATGTTAGGGGAAATAGACATCCTGTTATCGTTAAGAATAACAATCAAATCCTCTTTCAGCTGACCAGCGTTATTAAGTCCCTCATAAGCTTCACCGGCTGTCAGAGCACCATCTCCAATTACGGCAATAACTTTTCCCTTCTCACCTTTTAATCTCTTTGCAACCTTTATTCCAAGAGCTGACGATATGGAAATACTGCTGTGGCCAGCTCCAAAAGCATCATACGGACTCTCTTTTATTGAAGGAAAACCTGAAATACCTTTATACTGCCTTAATGTCGGAAACCTGTCTTTTCTATCGGTAAGAATTTTATAGGAATATGCCTGATGCCCTACATCCCAGACTATTTCATCTTCAGGCGGAGAAAAAACTTTTAAAAGGGCAATCGTCAGCTCTACCACACCGAGAGAAGATGCAAGATGACCGCCGGTTTTTGTAACAACATCTATTATGTATTTTCTAAGCTCTTCTGATAACTGTTTCAGCTCATCTATGGAAAGTTTTTTTATATCATCAGGACCATGAATTTTATCTAAAATCAATAAACTACCTCCCCTTTAAACAGTACAACCATATTATTATAAGAAATCAATACTCCCTCTCCACAATAAAGCAGGCTATTCGCTCCAGAGGTTCTCTTTTTTCCTCTTCAAAAATCTCAAGAGATTTAACCGCTCTGGTAACTGCTTCTTCAGCTTTCTTTTTGGCTCCTTCAATACCGTAAAATGTTACAAACGTAATCTTTCCTTTTTTAATGTCAGAACCGACATTTTTTCCAATTTTTGACTCATCACCAACAACATCAAGAACATCATCTATTATCTGAAAAGCATAACCTATTAGCTGTCCGTAATTTCTCAGGGCTTCTATCTCCTCTTTACTACCTCTGCCAACAATACCACCAGATACAACAGAAGCAGTTATTAAAGCTCCTGTTTTGTGTCTGTGTATAAACTCAAGCTCTTTAAGTGAAACATCTTTTCTACCTTCTGCTTCCATGTCACACTGCTGTCCAAGAACCATCCCTAACATTCCAGCAGCTCTTCCAATTTCAGAAATAACCTTCACTTTTAAATCGGAATCAAGAGAACATTCAGACAAAACCTCAAAAGCCCTGTTTAAAAGTGCATCACCAGCTAAAATGGCCGTGGCTTCATTAAAATTTTTCCAGGTTGTTGGATGTCCGCGCCTTAGGGTATCGTTATCCATGGCCGGTAAATCATCATGAACAAGGGAATAGGTATGTATCATTTCAAGAGCAACGGCAACAGGAAGTGCATCTTTTTGTTCCCCACCTACAACCTCACAACCGGCAAGACATAGTATCGGCCTTAACCTTTTGCCACCAACGGTAAGAGAATATTTAACCGCATCATAAAGTCTTCTGCCAAAAGGCGGCTCTTCAGGAAGATAATCCACTAAAACTTTATCTATAAAAGCTTTCTTTTCTTCAAGATACCTTTTCAGATCCATACTTCTTTTCCTCACCTTTAATAAGTCTTATAATGTTGGCATAATGTTTTATTATTATTACAAAACCTGCAACAGCAACAAAAAAGAAATGGTCAGGACACGGAGAAACAAGGTATTTAAAGGCAATCACATAAGTAGCAACAGCAGTTATAGAACTCAGAGAAACATACCGTGTAACAGCAAAAATAAATATAAAAATTCCGACTGCAAGAAGAGCATTAATAGGTGATATAACAGTAAAAGCGCCTATTCCCGTTGCAACACCTTTTCCGCCTTTAAATCTTAAAAACGGAGAAAAACAATGACCTAAAACTGCAAATAGAGCTGCCATCAGCTGGTAATGAAGAGGTAAGCCGACAGCTTTAACAATCAAAACAGAAATAGCACCTTTCAGAGCATCAAGAATTAAAACAAGAAGACCAATTTTCTTTCCCAAAACTCTAGAAACATTAGTAGCACCTATATTTCCGCTGCCGTGCTTTCTAACGTCAACACCTTTTAATTTTCCTATTATGTAACCAAAAGGAATGGAACCCGAAAGAAAAGAAAGAACCACTATTAAAACCTTTAACATAGCACTATCCATTTTCCTCTCCACTTACTCTGAAAAAGTTATAAAAGTAGATCGCTCCTGAATAAACAGCGATAAAAGCCGAAATAATCAGGAATATTTCTCCGTAGCGTTTAAAACCGGACAACAGAAGAAGAATAGAAAACATGATAAACACAGTTTTTAATTTTCCGGTATTTCCTGCGGGAAGCACTTTTCCTTTAGATGCAGCAATTGCTCTTAATCCTGTAACTGCTTCCTCTCTTGCGACTATTGCCGTAACAGAAAAAGGATCACATAAATGTTTATAAGTAAGGGCGATAAGAACAGAGGATGTTAATATTTTATCGGCAACAGGATCAAGAAGTTTTCCGAAATTGGTAACACTTTTCATCCGTCTTGCAAGATATCCGTCAAGAAAGTCCGTTAAAGAGGACAGAACAAAAAGAACGAAAGAGACCATATACATCCCTTCAACTATAAAGAGAACAATAAATGGAATAAACAGCATTCTTAAAAAGGTAAGCGTGTTCGGAATACTGCTCATCTTTAAATCTTCATAGGCATTATTACGCATTTTAACTGCGGCTCTTCAGAACTCTCAAGTAAAACCTGAGTCATAGGACCATCCATAGCAATGGTAATTGAATCACTGTCAAAACTTCCAACGGCTTCCACCATATGTTTAACGTTAAAGACTATCTCAAACTCTTCACCGTTGTATTCACAGGGAATCTCAACCTCCGCCTCTTCACCTGCATCTATAGAATCAAAACGCCTTGCTACAAGTTTTACCCTGTCAGGATTGAAAATCATAATAACCGGCTGTGTATCGTCCCTTTCATATATTACAGACACTTCTTTAAGAGCGGTAAGCATCTCATCTTTGTTAACAACCGCTTTCAAAGGATTGTCTTCTGGAATAACAGCCATGTAATCTGGATACTCTCCTTCTATAACTGAACTAAAAAGGTAGGTATCATCTATTTCGAAAAATATTTGATTGCCTTCGGTTGAAATCTTAACCTCACCGGTGCCCTTCAGTAACCTTTTAAGTTCACCAAGTGTTCTTCTTGGAATAATAACTCCAAATTCAGAAACAGAAGCATCCATAGTATAAAGAGCCAATCTATGACCGTCAGTAGCAACCGCATCTATTCTTTCACCATTGGAATTTAAATAGACTCCCATAAGGTTATACCTTACTTCATCCCTGCTTGCCGCATAAGCAACCTTTCTGATAGCTTTATCGATCTCTTCAGAAGGTATAGAAACCTCATTTTCACCCTTTATCTTTATTTGAGGAAATTCATCAGGCGGTAATGTTGCCAGTGAAAATCTTGATCCCATAGTTCTAACTGTGAACATGTTTCCTTCAAGCTCACATTCAACTTCTTCTACGGAAAGACTTGAAACAAGTTTCATCAGTTTCTGAGCATTAACCGTTGTATTACCCTCTTCCATTACTTCGCAATTAACGATTGTTGCTATACCTATATCAAGATCCGTTGCATAAAGGGAAAGCGTGTTGTCGCTGGCGGCAAGCAAAATATTTGAAAGAATCGGAATGTTACCTTTTCTGTCGGCAGCTGACGCAACTTTTTTCACAGCCTCTTTCAATACTTCCTTATTTATTTTAATTTTCATTTTTAAAGCTCCTCCTTTCTAATTCATAATCATCATATACTGCACATAATTTATGCAGGTGTAGCTTAATCCTTTATATTGTATAAAAATCTTTCGAAGATGTGTGAATAATTATGTGGATAACTGCTGTGGATAAGTTATAAGTTATCCACAGATTTCAACTAAACTTGTGGATAAGTGGAATGTTTTGTGTTTTATCCACAGGTTCAAAGTTTTCCACAGCAGTTATCCACAAGAGTTATCCACAATAGATGTGGATAACTTATACCGATGTATCTATCAAGCGTGCCAGAGTGTTCTCAATTTCCGTGATGAGCTGGTTTAGTTCGCTATTTTTCTCTCTTAACTCTTTTATCCTGTTAAAAGCATGCATCGCGGTTGTATGATCGGTTCTGTTAAAAGCTGACGCAATCTTCGGGAATGAATAGTTACCGAACTTTTTGCACAAATACATAGCTACCTGTCTTGCCAGTGCTATATGTTTTTTTCTTGAACTTCCGTTGAGCTCTTCAATGGTTACTCCCATTGTCTGAGAAACTACTTTCTTGATTTCATCAACGGGAAGATGATCCGATTCGCTTGATGACGGATGGGATATCCCAGGCTCTATTTTAAGAGCATTTTTAACAAGTTCTTCATCGAGAGGTTTACCCTCAAGCTGTGCTTTCGCTTTTAGTTTTAGAAGTGCTCCTTCAAGTTGTCTTATGTTTGACTTTATCCTGCTTGCTATAAGCTTAAGAACAGAATCAGAAACCTCTATTCCTTCATCTTCTGCTTTTCTTCTCAGTATTGCAATTCTTGTTTCAAAATCAGGAGGTTGAATATCTGCAATGAGACCCCATTCAAAACGGCTTCTGAGTCTTTCCGTTAACATTGGGATCTCTCTTGGTGGTCTGTCACTTGTAAGAACTACCTGTTTTCCGGAGCCGTGAAGGGCATTAAACGTGTGGAAAAACTCAATTTGTGTTCTGTCTTTTCCGCTTATAAACTGTATATCGTCAATTAAGAGCACATCAACTGTTCTGTATTTTTCTCTGAATTCAGTCATTCTGTCGTTTCTTAGAGAATCTATAAGATCGTTCATAAAACTTTCGGTTGTTACATAGACAACTGTTTTTGATGGATACATCGTTTTTATGAAATTCCCTATTGCCTGCATTAGGTGGGTTTTCCCAAGTCCCACACCCCCGTATATGAAGAGTGGGTTGTAGGCCTTTCCTGGATTTTCTGCTACTGCTATTGCGGCTGCATGGGCAAACTGGTTACTTGCACCTACTATAAAGTTTTCAAACGTATATTTAGGGTTGAGATTTGATTCTATCTTATTTTCTGCTTCTTTCTTTTTAGTTCTCAAATCTAATTCAAGAACGTGCCCGGTTGTTCTTTTTAAGACTATTGATATATCAAGGGGTTTACTGAAGTTTTTGGCAACAACGTCTTTTATGGCGGGGAGGTATCTTTTCTCTATCAGCTCTTTTGTAATATGGTCTTTGGCCTTTATTACCAGTTTGTTGCCGGTTATGGAGACAAATTCCAGGTCCTTTATCCAGGCTTTATACTCGTGGCTTTTTATGGATTTTTTGAGATCCTTTAAACACTTGTCCCATATGGCCTTCACTTTATTACCTCCCCGTAGAGCTGAAAATATGCATCTACCATTTTATCAACTGTGAATTTCTCATTAACAAATTTGCGGGCGTTAATTATAAGGTTTTTTTTCAATTTTTCATCTTCTATAATTCTTAAAACAGCTTTGCAAAGCGCCTCTGGATCGTTTTTAGGAACTAAAAGCCCTGTTTTTTCGTTAATGACTACTTCCCTTACGCCTCCTGCGTCTGTAGCGACTACGGGGATTTCTAACATCATAGCTTGAAGTATAGTGCTTCCAAGGCCTTCATTGTTAGATGTTAGAACAAAAATGTCCAGTGCTTTTATGTAGTTAAAAATATCATCTTTAAAGCCAAAAAATTTTATTTTGTCTGAAATTTTTCTTTCGATGGCATACTTCTTAAGTTTGTAAAGAAGTTTTCCACTTCCTATAATTGGAAAAATAGTGTTTTCTATTTTGTTGGAAATTAATTTCGCCATATCTATAAATAAAAATTGATTTTTTTGTTCTGTTAATGCCCCTATATTACCTATAATTATATTTTTTTTTAAAGAATTTCGTATTTGTGTTACTTTATTCTTATCTACCTTGTCTATGATATTCTTTTCTACACTGCTATATATAACTTTTGATTTTATTCCTTCCTTTTCTAATATTTTTTTAACTGTTTCTGTTATAGATATTACAATATCGGTGTTACTGTATTTTAGTTTTGTTAAAAAGTCGTTTTTAGGCGGATAATCTACCCGCCTTGTATATAAAACTTTTTTTTTATGTATTGGTTTTGATGCTACGGATATACTGTGTCCTTTTGCATTGTGTGCATGAATAATATCTGCTTTTTTTCCGACTTTTCCAAGTATAAAGATATCTTTAATTTGATTTCCTGTTAAATTTACTGTTTCTATTCCTTCTTTTTTACATCTTTTCCAGAGCTCATCACCTTTAATACATGCGACTGATTGTTTGACGTTCTTTTTTGCAAGACCTTTTACAAGGTAAAAGAGCTGCTGTTCTCCGCCTCTCCATCCTTTTTCAGTGTCAACATGGATAACCTTCATTTCGGTTCCTTTTAAAATTTTGTTAACAGGTATAATATCATCTCAGAACCTTTTCCATTAAACCTCTGGAGGTTGTTATGCGTTTCTCAAGACTTTTTGCCCCAACGTTGAAAGAGTCACCTGCTGATGCGGAAATACCAAGTCATAAGCTTCTTGTCAGAGCTGGTTTTATTAGAAAGAAGGCTGCAGGCCTTTATGATATTTTGCCTTTAGGGGTGAGAACACTTTTAAAGATTGAAAAGATCATAAGGGAAGAGATGAATCGTGCAGGTGCACAGGAAGTTTCCTTACCTATAATGCATCCTTCGGAGCTCTGGATTGAAAGTGGTAGATGGGATGTTTACGGTAAGGAGATGATTAAGTTTAAGGATAGACATGAGAGGGATTATGCTCTGGGTCCTACAGCTGAGGAGATGATAACAGATCTTGTCAGAAAGGAGATAAGGTCTTATAAACAACTTCCCATTAATCTTTATCAAATAGGTAAGAAATTCAGAGATGAGATTCGCCCCCGCTTCGGACTTATGAGGTGTAGAGAATTTATTATGAAAGATGCGTACTCTTTCCACGTTAATGTTGAGGATGCAGAAAGAGAATACTGGAATATGTATGAGACATATTCCAGAATTTTTAAAAGGATGGGGTTAAACTTCAGAGCTGTTGAGGCAGACACCGGTGAAATAGGCGGAAAGTTTTCTCACGAATTTATGGTTATTGCGGATACCGGTGAGGGGAAACTTGTCTATTGTGAAAAGTGCGGCTATGCTGCAAGCACCGAAAAGGCAGAGCAGGCCGAGCCGGCCATTCCGCAGGGAAGAGAATCTTTGTATAAAGAGATTGAAGAAGTTTATACGCCGAATGTTAAATCAATTGATGATGTAGCCGGCTTTTTAGGTGTTGGTGCTTCTTCACTTGCAAAGCTGATTGTTATTGTTGCGGATAATAAGCCATATGCGATTCTTTTGAGAGGCGATAGAGAAATTAATGAACTTAAACTTTCAAGGCTTTTAAAAGTTAAGGATTTTAGGTTTGCTACTGATGAAGAAGTAAAAAAGTTTACAGGCCAGGAACCTGGTTTTCTGTCACCCGTAAACATAGGAGTTCCTTTAATTGTTGATGTTTCTGTTGCTGAGATGGTTAATTTCTATACTGGAAGTGGCAGAAAGGATTATCACCTTAAAAATATCAACTGGGGCAGAGATTTTTCCGTTGAACAGTTTTACGATGTTGCTGAAGTAAAGGGTGGAGATAGATGCCCCCGTTGTGGTGCGCCTCTTATTGAGAAGAGAGGTATTGAAGTAGGACACATTTTTAAACTTGGAACTAGATATAGCGAGGCTATGAACTGTGTTTTTGTAGATGAGAGCGGTAAAGAGAGGCCTATGGTTATGGGATGTTATGGAATAGGTGTTACGAGGGTTATGGCAGCTGCTGTGGAACAAAACTATGATAAGTGGGGTATTATATGGCCTGTTGCAATAGCACCTTTTGAGGTAGAAGTAATTCCGGTTAACGTTAAAGATAATAAACAGATGGAAGTGGCGGAAAATATTTATAAGGGGCTTATAGATAAAGGTATTGATACTCTTATTGATGATAGAGATGAAAGAGCTGGTTTTAAATTTAAAGATGCGGATTTGATAGGTATTCCATATCAGATCGTTGTTGGAAAAAAAGTGTTTGATGGGGTTGTTGAGGTTAAGATTAGAAGAACTGGCAAGAAGATTGAGATTCCTTTAACGCAAGCTGCTCAATTAGTTATAAATTTGTTAAACGAGGAAGTTAAAAATTTGTAAAAAATTTCACTTCTGGGGGTTGACACCCACCCCCCCTTTTCTTATATTTCCTCATGCGCTGTCCCCATCGTCTAGCCCGGCCTAGGACACCGGCCTTTCACGCCGGCGACGGGGGTTCGAATCCCCCTGGGGACGCCAATTCTTCTTTTGATTTTTGATTGTAAGGGGAGCGGAAGTTTAGTCTTCATCATACCCCCCTTTTCCCCCTCCCTCCCCTTTATGGAGAAAGCCGGCATCTGAAGGTGCCGGCCTTTTTTATTGTTCGTTCTTACCATAATTAATTTTAAGCTTTTGTCTCTTAAATGACAATACTATATATAAATCTTATTATTAACTATCAAAATTAGTATTATCGTAAGCTTTTTAGTTTAACCTAACCACAGCTTAGTGGTTAAGATAGTCTTTTATACAATTAATAAATTAAAATACCATCTATTGCTATGTGCCTTTTATCTTTTATCGATTTGATTAAAGTATGTTTTTGTGTGAATGGGGCTATGGAGTTATTCTGGTTATATTCGATTTTTTATTATATTAACGTTCACTTTTTCTTTTCCGAAAGTAAAGGCTTTTAGAAAGGACGTTTCAAATGATTTTGCGTCTCCGTTGTTATATATTATTTCTCCTATAGGTTCTCCTTTTTTAACGTAGTCACCTATCTTTTTAAAAAATCTAAGGCCGACTGAATGGTCTATCTTTTCTCCTGCTTTCTTTCTCCCTCCTCCCATTTCTATTATTAAAAATCCAAGTTTTTCCCCATCAATAGCAGTTATGTAACCCTCTTCTGGGGATTTTACAAGTAACCTTTTTTTAGATATTTCAGGTTCTGTTGTGCCTCCCAGGTACTCTATCCATTCAGTAAATCTATTTGTAGCCTTTCCAGAAAGTATGATTTCTTCTGCTTTTTCTTTTCCCTCTTTGAAATTTCCAGAATCGGTTATTTCGTATAGAACGCCGACAAGTGATGTTACCACTTCCAGCAGATCTCCAGATATGTCTCCTGATATAGCGTTCAGTGATTCTATTACTTCTATTGCGTTTCCTGCTGTTCTTCCCAGTGGTTGGTTCATGTCTGTTATAAGAGCTCCGGCTTTTTTTCCGTAAAGTCTGGAGACATTCACGAGGCCTTTAGCAAGTGCTTGAGCCATTTCCATTGTTTTCATAAATGCACCGCTGCCTACTTTTACATCAAAGACTATGGCTTCTGTATTTACAGCCAGTTTTTTGCTTAAAATGCTTGAAACTATTAAAGGAATACTTTCAACTGTTGAAGTGGCATCTCTCAGAGCGTAGATTTTTCTGTCAGCTGGTGCTATTTCGTCTGTCTGGCATGAGATTGAAAATCCAAACTTTTCCGTGACTTTCTCTATCTCTTCTTTTGAGAGTGTTACTTTCATGCCGGTGCTTTCTAACTTGTCTGCCGTTCCTCCAGTAAATCCTAATGCACGTCCCGATAGAAGAACTGCTTTGAATCCCATTTCTGCTAAAACAGGAGCTATTATAAGAGATACTTTGTCTCCTATTCCTCCGGTGCTGTGTTTATCGACGATTGTTCCATTACAGTTTATGTTAATAGTCTCTCCGCTTTTCAGCATTGAATCAGTTAGGTATAGAGTTTCTTCATTGGTCATTCCTCTGAAAAAGGTTGCCATTAAAAGGGCCGCCATCTGATAATCTGGAATATCTCCTTTTGTGTAGCGAATAACAGCTTCTCTTATTTCATCTTCTGTTAATGTTTCTCCGTCTCTTTTCTTTTTGATTATCTCTTTAAATATCATTTTTCTTACCTAAAAAAGATTTATTCCTACGATTTTTGCCATTAACATACTTACTCCATTTATCATTGATATGAAAACGGATGTAAATGGTGGAAGTATTATTATGGCTATAAGTATCAGCATGCCGTATGGTTCGTATTTTTTAATTTTCATAAGTGTTTCAAGAGGCAGAAAATATTCTAGTATTCTGTATCCGTCCAATGGAGGAATTGGAAGCAGGTTAAATATCCCAAATCCTATGTTTATGAAGGTTCCCCATGTGAAAAAAATTTCAAGTGGTAGTTTTATTGATTGAGGAATCATCAGAGGTGTTAGTATTTTAAGGAGTATCAAGAATAAAAGTGCACTTATAAAATTTGCGGCAGGACCGGCGAGTGCGACAAGCAACATTCCCAGCCTTTTATTCTTTATTTTTTTGAATAGAAGAGGGTTTACGGGAACAGGCTTTGCCCATCCGAAATGGACTAAAAGCAGGGCTATGAATCCAAAAGGATCTATGTGGGCTATTGGATTAAGTGTTAATCTTCCGTGTATTTTAGGAGTTATGTCACCTAACTTGAAGGCGACATAACCGTGGGCAAATTCGTGAATTGTAAGTGCCCATAAAACGGCTGGTATTCCTATTATCCATTCGTTCAGGTTTATGACTTCCTCCTGTGACTAAGATTTTAATTCAATTTATTTCGTTTATATGTTTTCTTCAACAATTTCTCCGTATGGCTCAATCTCTTTGAAGATCTGCCCTTGAAATCTATAGATTTTGCAGTATGGGCTTTTCCAGCAGTCTGGAGGCATTCCGGCTTTTATACATGTTTGTGACAAAAATTCTTTTTCGTCCCATCCCCACTCTACCGGCACTTGTGGCAGTAAAAGGCCGCTTGCAAATCCGCATCTGACGATAAGGCCGTCTCTTCCAACTTTTATCATTTCTGGCAGTTTTTCCGGTGGTGCTTCTATAAGTTCCGGTGGTGTAAGAACGGTAACTTCAAATATAACGTTATCCAGTTCTTCAGGTGTCATGGGAGGAAATCTGGGATCTCTTGTTGCTGCTGATATTGCAGCGTCAATTGTTGCTTCTATCAGGGGCATTACAGATTCCGGAAATCCTATACATCCTCTCAGTTGGTTGTATGGATAGGTTTTGATTGTTACAAAGACACCTCTTTTTTCAAAGAGTTCTTCAGGTGTATTTTGAGGAACGGGAAGTTTTGTTCCTTTTGTCAGTAGCGTTTCGACGGTAAGTCTTGCAACTTTTACCAGAAATGCTCCTTTTTCTATATCCAGTAAATTCATTTTTGTCCCTCCGGATTTTTAACGCTTCCTATAAATAAAATAGTGCCTTTTCGGTCACTTATGGTGAATATGAAGGGTCTATCTACTCTGAACACTTTTTCTGGCTCTGGTGGAATGCATTTTAATCCAACAATTACGGCTGTTGCTGCGGCTGCTTCTGTTCCATTTTCGTTAACGTCTATGAACGTCTGGTGGATTGCTTTCTGGATGTAAAGATTTTTTGTTCCATCCATATTTTTAAAGTCCGCTTTCATTGTGAAGGGTAGTACTACGTGAAGTTTTACAAGGTATCTTTTCAGGTAAAGTCTCTCTTTTATGTGAAACTTTGGAAGATAGAGTTTAATAAATTTCTTTTTCATTGCTCTTTTTATTTTTCTGTAGTTTTCCAACGTTAGATTGAAATTTTTTTGAGGAAGGATAATTGTCATCTCAAATCCGCTTCTGTACGGTATTGAAACGGCTTTTACATCTTGGGATTCGTGTATATTGAAGTAACCGGTTGTTTCCATCGTTGGAACAAAAATTGTTTTGTTACCGATAAAAAATGGCCTTTTTTTCGTGTTGTTTTTGTTGAAAGGTTTCTTCCAGCTGTCTTTAAAGTAGATGGCGTTAATGTTTATGAGCCTTGTAAGCCTGTTGACATCGTCTGAGTGTATGAGATTTTTTATCTTTCCTTTTGTTGCACTTTTCACGTCGTTGTTTATAAGCTTTATAGCCAGATATCTCTTTTTAGTATCTATGAAGTCAACCTTTTTAACCTCTGATAGATAGTAAGTTTTTACGATGTTTATGTAGCTTTTAAGAAAATTGTACCTTCTTTCAACATAGAGGCCGTTGAAAATTTTAAGGGGTGTTTTTATTTTCTCTTTAAGTTCTTTTAGCACTGTTTCTCTGAGTTTGCACTTTTCTGGATATTCAAAACCGATTTTCAATTCTTCCTCTGTTTTTTCAGCGGCTCCCTCATATATGGGACCAAACGCAAGATATATACTGTAAGGGGATAATATAATGTTTTTATTTCTGTTTGTTACGTTGAAGAGCTTGATTGTGAAGTTGTTTACGGATTTTTTAAAGTTAAAAGTTTTGGCTTTTGCATGAAAGCAAAGAAGCGCCGATGCTAGCATCAACGCGGTTATAACTTTTTTCATGGTATCCTCGTAAAAAGGTTAATGAAATAGTCTCATAATGTCATTATAGAATACGAGAACCATCAGAAATCCTAAAATGGCAAAACCTATTTGTTGAAACCTTTCTCTGAATTCTACGGATAAAGGTTTTCCTCTTATCCATTCTATAAGGAACATAAGAATAAGTCCACCATCAAGTACCGGAAGTGGTATCAAGTTAAAATATCCGAGCTGAAGACTTATAAATGCCATGAAGTATAAGAAGCTTGATAGGCCTGCTTTTGCGGCTCTTCCTGCAACCTGAGCTATCATTATTGGACCACCAAGGCTTTTAACAGAAGCTCCTCCTGTGAGAAGTTTTTTAAGGAAGGTGAAAAATAGTGCTGATTGTGAAATAAATTCCTTAAATCCCATTTTTACCGATTCGGGAAAGGGGTAGCGAACGAATGTTTGATCTATTTTGGGAATAATACCTATTATATATTTTTTGTATTCTTTGCTGTATTTTGGTTTTACTTTCAGGTTAATTCTTTTACCATTTCTAAGAACTGTTATTGTTAAGACTTTCCCATTGCTTGATTTTATTATGTTTACGACATCTTCCCAGCTTTTAATCTCTTTTTCGTCTATTTTCAAGATTATATCGCCTTTTTTAAGTCCTGCTTTTTCCGCGGGACTGTTCTTTGCCACCTGTCCCACGATTGGTTTGATTGCTGGAATAACGTTTATGAATCCAGTGCCTGTTTCATTATCCCTTTCAGTTTTTACATTTACCGTTATTTCTTTCCCGTTCCTTTTTATAAAGAGTTTTAAGGTTTTGTCTGGATTTAATGTAACTATTTTTTCAAAGTCTTCCCAAGTTTCTACCTTTTTTCCGTTAACCTTTTCTATTATGTCCCCCTGTCTTAGAGTTGAGTTTAACGGGGCAAATCCGACTTTCGGAGCTTCTATGCGGTATGTTGGAATATATCTTCCGATTGTGTAAACGGTCGAAAAGAGAAATACTGCAAGAATAAGATTCATTAAAGGTCCTGCAAGAGCGATTATTATTCTCTGCCATGGTGGTTTAGCATAAAAGTCACGTTCACTTTTAACCGGTTCGTCCGGGTTTTCACCGGCCATCTTTACGTAGCCACCCAAAGGAATGACTGCGATGACATATTCTGTTTCGCCTATTTTTTTCTTCAGTATTGGTGGTCCAAATCCTATTGAGAATGTTTCGACTTCTACATCAAAAAATTTTGCAGCAGCAAAATGTCCTGCTTCGTGTATGGTTATTAAAATACCTAACGCTACAATAAATGCCAAAAGGGTTATCATTAACTTTCCTCCTTGAAGATAATTTCTTTGAGTGCTTCTTCTGGCTTTCTTATGCCTGTTTTAATTGAAAATTCTGCTTCATGAATGGTGCTTAGTTTTTTATACAAACTTTTTAGAGATATTTCTCTTGTTAGGTGAGTGTACTCTTTTATTACAAAAGAAGGTAGTTTTACGGGTTTTCCTAGTTTTACCTCTATTATTTGCCTCATTTGTGTTTGAAGAAGTGCTATTAAGCTCAGTGGTTCACTTTCCTGAAGAACGAGATTTAAGTTTTCTATATATTCCTGCTTTCTATCTTTGATTATCTCTTTTATGAGAGAAAATACGTTTCCTGATTTTGTAGCAAACAATAGCTCACTTACAGTTTCCTTCGTTAACTTTCCGGGATAGCATATTAATTTATCGGTTTCCACCTTTAAATTTTGAAGATTATGTCCGACGGAATCCATTATAAGCAGGATAGTTTCGTCGTCTATATCTTTGCCTGCTGCTTTAAATTTCTTTTTAAGTATGGAAAATAGTGATTTTTTGTCAAAAGGTGTTGAAATTACCATAGTTTCAATGGAGGACAATATTTTTTTAAATAATTCCGTTTTAAGAGTTTTGTTTTCTAATTTGGTTTTTGCTACAAGTAGATATTCTTTTTTAGAGTTTAAAAAATTAATAATTTTTCCCTTATCCTGTTTTTTTCGGATCTTACCTCCGATGTGTTCGATTCCTATTACTATCGGAAATGTTGTTTTTCCTGAAAAAAGGCCACCACTTGTTGTTTCAAATAGTTTGTTTAAGAAATTCTCATCTTCGACGTAGATTTTTTCGCAGTCAAATGTTTCTGAGAAAAATTTTATTATCTGTTCTGTTATATAATATTCTTCACCGTGAATAAGTATCTTTCTCTTTTCGGGTAGCCTTTTTTTACAGAGCTTTATAAATTCAGATGCTTTTATTTCATTCATTTTTAACCTTTACCATTGTTATGGATTTAGGTTCTGTCGGGCATGCGTTAATACATCTTCCGCAACCTTTGCACTCTTCGGGATGAAATTCAGGATAGCTTCTATCTCTTATGGTTATGGCTTTATCTATGTTCAGACAACTCCAATAACATGTAAGACAGAACATTTCTTTAAATGCTACGCATTTATCTTTTAATATTTTTGCTACATACTTGTATTTTTTTAAGTTTTCAAATTTTAGAGCACCGGAAGGGCAGTTTTCTATACAGGTGTAGCACTGTTCGCAGTAGTTGTTGTCAAAGTTCATAAACGGAGTGTCCAGAATAATAGGATTTAATTTTTTATATTTTTCAAGGACTCCGGTTTTGCAGTTTTCAACGCATTTGCCGCATTTTTCACACAGTGCCGTGAAGGTATCTTCATCGGCACTTCCAGGCGGCCTTACGAGATTTTCGGTTGCTTTTGACACTTCGTATGCAAATTCAGCCGCAGCCTTTGTTACAGAACCGAGTAGTTCTTTAAAAAAATCCCTTCTTCCTTTCATGGAAGTTTGCCTCTTTTAATTCTTCTATAAGCGAGAAACAGTACGATTATTAATGCTCCTGAAATTGTGAATATCAGATTTAAGTTATGTTCTACAAAACCTGTTATCTGGCTTCCGTAAAAGTAGAAGAGAGCAGCTTCTGCAAAAAAGCGTAGCCCTCTTCCTATTACTGAAAATATTATAAGTTTTGGAAGGCTTGCAAATAAAACGCCTGATGTTATCGTAAACAGTTTGTATGGCAGGGGTGTGAATCCTGCTGTAAGGATTATCATGCTTTCGTAAGCTTCAAAAAGGCGATGGACTCTGTTTACTTTTTCTTCACCAAAGAATTTTATCGCCAGAGGTTTACCACCTTTGTATCCTACGAAGTATCCTACGACGCCACCAAGTGTTGAGAAGAGGGTGGTTATAAGTGCGTAAAAAAAAGCTTTGTGAGGATTGGTTGCACAGAGGGCTATCAGAAGCACGTCAGGTGGTATGGGAAAGAATATTGCTTCTATGAAACTATTAAGGGCAAGTCCTGCGGCTCCGTATTTGAGTGCAAAAGTTTGCCAGTAAGAGGGATTAAAAAGTTCCATTTTTCTGCCTTTCCAGATAGAGTTTCAAAATAAATATATGTTTTTTTCTCTTTTAGGCAGGTTTTTAGCTTTCTCCAAAAATTTCGTCCATTATTGATCTAACTGGTGATTCTTCATATAGAAGGTCTATGCCGCACTTTAATCCTGAGAGAAAGTCAAAAGCATCTTCTATGAACTCCTCGGGAATAATAGATCCATGCTGAGGAACTATCGCTTTTATGTCAAAAGGTTTCACTTTGCTGACAAAATACTTGAGTGCTTTTTGTGATGCCATGTAGTAGACATGGAAATACATCATCTCTTTTTTGTGCTTTTCCATGTCTGTTACTATAAGTTCCCAATTTTTTTGTATTGCTGCAAAAATGTCGCCTGAAAATAGGATCTTACTTTTTGCGTCATATGTAACAAAGGCATCGGGAAAATGGAGAAATGGAGCACTCAAGAATATAAGCGTGCTGCTGCTTCCGATATCGATTATCGTGTCGTCTAACGGGCTTACGTCAAGCCAGTTTACATTTTCTCTGTCAAAGCCGTAATAGGGGATTAAAACTTTTGTTCTGGGTGTTGTTATTATGGTAATTTCAGGATTTATTTTAAGCCATTCCGGGAGAGAGCCTATTACGTCAGGATCCTGATGGTGGGTTATTATGTGGGTCACGTTTGCCGGGTTTCCTATGAGTTTTGATACTCTATCTTTAACTTGCGGAAAGTGTTGTATTCCTCCCGGGTCTATCAGGATGTTTATGCCTCCCGAAGATATTAGATAAGCGTTGCATCTGAATATGAACTCTTCGGCACTGCCTACCCATGCAACCTTGTAATCAGGAGAGTCGTAGAGTATTACGGGTCTGTTTAAGTCTATCTGGCTGTTTTTTAGTTCTTCTATTTTAAGGCTCATCTTACACCTCTTCTGCGATAACTTTTGAGTATTGATGTAGCATGTATCTTGTATATCCAAGGTTTGCATCCTTTTTTAGTAATGCTAGCTGGAAAAATTCGTTGTTGTAGAAGAGTCTTATAAGTAAGGTTATTTCGGTCGTGTTCATAAGAATTTCTTTAGGGATACCTACTGCGTATTCTCCCAATGTTTGGTAGATGTTTATATAGTTTTTTACTATTGCTTGAATATCATTAAGTATTTTCTCTGTTTCTTCTCCTGTAATAGATAGTATGTCTCCGTTAAATTTAACCGCTGCGTATCCAGTTATGTAAGGTATCTCTTCCATTGCTTTTTCTGCGATGTTTGTCATAATCCCCTCCTTTATTTTCTTACATTATACAATAATAGCTCTTATTTACTATATATTTTCTTTGATTTCGGTCAATTTATATATCACATATACCGGGATTTCTATTTTGTCTTTCTTTACTTCAGGGGGAAAGGGCAGGAATTTTGCTTTTTTTGCTGTTTCAACGGCATTTTTATCAAGAATCGGGAATCCTGACGATTCAGCGATTGTGACTTTTATAAGGTTTCCATTTCTGTCTACCGTTAATATTAGTTTTACTGTTCCCTGAATTCCCATTTCCCGTGCTACAATTGGATATTCTTTTTTCTTTTCTAACTGAGAAATTACGGAATTTATGTATGTTTGTTTCCAATCAAGAAAAGAAAAGAGACTTCCGCCCGTGTTTTTGCTCGTTTTATTTGCTGTTTCCGGTTTTGTAATCTGTGTTTTTTGATTTTTTTTCTTTAAAATATCTCTGTTTCCAGGTGATTTTTTGTTTCTTTTAATGCTTTTATGCTTCCCTTGATTGTTGTTTTTCTTGTTTTTAATGGTATTTTTTTTGTTTTGAACTTTCTTTCCCCTGTGATTTTTTATAGTTTTTATTTCAGGTTTTGTTATTACTGCCCTTTCTGTTTCATGATTTTTCTCTGCTTTTTTTCTTTTATTCTTTGTATTTGTTGTATATGTTTTCAAGGATACTTTGATCTTTCCGTTGTCTCCGGATAGGGAAAATCTTTTTCCCGTAGAGTAACTGTTTGCTGATATAATTTTCAAAATTACAAGGTGTAGTATTAAAGAGAGAGTTATAGTAACAATAAGGATTTTATTCCTTGAGGGTGAGTAAGTTGACATTGTTTATGCCTGCCTCTTTTAATCTGTCCAGAACTTTTATGAATGTTTGATAGCTGATATTTTTGTCGCCGGCAATATCTACTTCTGCAGTTTTTGGAATTTTTTCTATATCTTTTATCGAGGATATTTTTCCGTTTATAATAATTGTTCCGTCAGCTTTGATTTCTATAGTGTAATTCTTTTTGTTTTCGGTTACTTCCTGTCCCGATTTCGTTGCCGGAAGTGCAACAGAGACTTGATGTTTCTGATAGCTGTTTGTTAAAAGGAAGAATATGAGTAGCAGAAATACCATATCTACGAGAGGGGCTATGTCAAGAATTGAGCTGTCATCGTTTTTCTTTCTGAACTCTATCACCGTAAACCTCTATCAGAACTTCTTCCATATCCTCTTTTAGGGCAAGTTCTATCTTTTCTATAAGATTTGTAAGGTAAAAGTAGCCGAAGTAGGCAGGTATTGCAACGCATAACCCTTCTGCCGTAGTTAAAAGGGCAGTCCATATGCCGTTAGCCAGTTGTGCTGGATTAACATTGTATCCACTACCTGCTACGTTGTGAAAAGCTTCAATCATTCCTATAACGGTTCCAAGAAGTCCAAGGAGCGGAGCAATGGAAGAGGCAAGCCTTATGAAACCTACCCCTTTTTCACAGTCAGCTATTATCATGGAGCCTTTTATACTTAGTAGGTTTTCTATAACTTCTATTGATTGTATTCCGACAGATTCTATTATTTTCCTGATTTCCGGCTTAAAACCGTGCTTTTTTACTTTTCTGTAGAACCTGTTGAGGGAGAATACTCTTTCCAGAAAAACTCCCAGTGTAATTATGGACAGCAGAAAAATTACATATCCTACAAAACCGCTCTTTGCAAGAAGTTCCATTTTAGTCCTCGTCTTCTACCAGCTCTTCTATCTTTTTAGCTTCTCTTTCCGGTGGAACAAGAAGAACCGGAATATCCGCTTCATCTGTTACTTTCTGTGCGACACTACCAAACCAGAAAAGGTTGTATTTCATTCTTGCTTCTTCGTGTGTTCCGATGATTCCCATGGCTATGGATGTTGCGTTTTCTTTTTGTGCCAGATCAAGTATTGCATCTGCCGGTTCGTTGTTTTGAATAATTTTATATGTTGCTTCTTTTATACCAGTTGATTTTATGTGTTCTACGATTTCTTTCAATTTTTCTTCAGTTTCTAAATCTTTATCTCCATTTTTGAGAACATGAACTACTGTTACTTTATCGATGAGAGGTTGAAATTTAAGGAGGTATTCTATAGTTCTGAATGAGTTTTTGGATAGGTCTGTTGCTAAGATTATATTTTCAAAAATGCTTACTTTTTCATGCTCTTTAAATGTTGACGGAAATACAAGGACAGGAAACGCAGTTACTTTTATGAAAGTCAGAGCTGTAGAACCGAGGCTGCTAAAGAGAATTCCGAAGAAACTTCTTTTTTTTCTGTGTCCCAATATGACTAAATCGGTATTTTCTTCTATTGCTGTTTCAAGTATCTTTTCCACAGCTTTTCCCATTTTTACATGGTAGGAGGCTTCTATACCGTACTCTTCAAGAAGAAGTTTCCACTTTTTAAAGCCCTCTTCTGCTTTCTTCTTTTCCTTTTCAAGCTCACTCTTTAAAAGTTCTCCTGTTTTTGGAACTATAACTTTTTCGGGTTCTATTACGTAGAGAAACACAATCTCTTTGAGTCCTGCCTTTTTAAGTTTTATCAATTCTCTAAGTATTCCGAAGGAAAATTTTTCAAAGATTGTTGGAAATAGCACCTTCATCATTACCCCCTTTATGTTTTAAACTTTAACTATTTTATCAAAATAGTAACCGTTTTTGAGTTTTTCTGCTATTTCTCTCGCCCTTTTTATGGAAGATTGTCTGAAACTTATTTTGTAATTTATACCGTTCACTATTACGGTTCCCATATTTCCTTTTATTGAATTGAATGGACAGGTGCTTATACATTTTCCGCAGAACATACAGTTAGGTAAAAATCCTTCCGATTTTGAGAATGCATTTGCCGGACATGTCTCTTCCACCATGCATTGATAACAATTTCTACAGGTTTCTTTTATGAATTTGAAGCTTTCATCAAATTTCCACACGTCTTCGTATGTTATGGTAGATATAACTTTTCTTCCTATAACATTTGCAACCGGCAAGGGTATGTTTTTTTGTCTTTTATTCAATAAATTTACGTAAGTTTGATAATTATCTATCGGTTTTTTTATCCCCAGACCAACATAATATTCGACTCCTCCTCCGGTTTTAAACAGGCCAAAATAGTTTCTGTTTACCTTCTTTAAATCACATATTACCGAAAGGTTGGGTTTTTGGGGAGTGCTTCTTGTTCCGTTTCCTGTTACGATGCCGGTTGTTCCTGCGATGAAGATTTTTTCTCCTTCATGTATTTTAAAATGTTCGAGCGGATTTAGGGTTCCGCATCCTGAGAATGTGAATTCTCCAGGATTTAACGTGTCGGCGGAAAATATTGTTTTTACCGGTTTTTCTGATATGAATCCCATATAGTTTTTGACACATACTCGTGTAAATAGTAGTTTTGCGTAGGAAAAGTCTTTTAACGTGAGTTCTCGTTCGATGATTTCTTTCGTTCCGTCTATTTTCTCGCCAGTTACAACAGATTTTACTTTTTCTCCTTCTAAAAGTTTTTCTATAAATATTGGACGGGAAGCTATGCCATCTGCAATTCCCAAAGTTTCATTTGGTGCAGGTCCAACCAGTGTTTCTTCACCTTCGATGGTGATTTTTATAGCTTTTTTAAACTTTCCTGCTTCTGCAAATGGAAATTCAAATATAAGAGAAACTGCCGAAACTACAGCAAACGTGGCACAGGTAACAGCTTCTACTTTTCCGTAATCGGGAAGTTTTTGCTGAAGTTCTTCTATCGTAAATACACCTTCCATTTTGCCTCCCGGGATATTTTAACCTTTTTGGCGATTTGAATGATAGACTTAAACCTTTATAATAAAGCTGACTTCTATGTTAGGGGTGATGAATATGACGGTTGCCGAAAAGTTTAAAGCATTTATTAGATTATCAAAGCCTTTTAAGTTTTTGACAATGGTTTATCCTTTTCTTTTAGGGACGGTTGTCGCTATATGGGATGAGAAGCGTATTGATGTTGGACTTTTTCTCGTAAGCTTTTCCATACTGATGCTTGCTGTTGAGTGTGTTTATGTTCAGAATGATGTTGCTGATTTGAAGACGGATAGTGAAAATCCGTCAAAGTTTACAGGTGGTTCAAAGGTGTTAGTTGAAGGGCTTATCTCACCTAAAGAGGCTCTTTTTATTGCCTACGCTTCTGGTATTCTTGCCGTTTTGTTGGGACTTGTTTTTGTCTTTAAATATAGATTTTCGTGGAATTTCTATTTTCTCTGTTTTGTTCTATTCCTTATTGCTTACGGTTACACAGGTTGGCCTTTTAAGTTTGCATACCGTGGACTTGGAGAGGTAGTTTTAGCTTTTACCAATGCGATTGCTCCGACGCTTATAGCTTACATGTTTCAAACGAGACATTTTTCCTGGCTTCCAGTTGTTATGGCGCTTCCTTACATGATTTCCGTTTTTGCGCAGAAGATTTTAAGAGAGTTTCCCGATTATGAACCGGATAAAAGGGCAGGTAAGAGAAATCTCGTTGTGAGATTTGGAAAAGATGTTATGGCCAATGTTTATATAGTTTCGCTTTATTTTTATCTTGTTTCACTTATTTTTTGTGCGGTTTATCTTTTACATTTAGGACTTTCTATAGTTGTTACTGTTCCTATTGCTTATCTGTTCATTTCTGCCTATAACTTGATCAACATCGCAAAAAGTAAGGTCGATTTTTATAATGATTATGAGATTTTAAGACAGATGAACGGCAAGGGTTTTAAGTTGATGTTTGATACAAATATTGTTCTTATTATTGTTTTAGGTATGGATCTTTTGATAAAGGCGGTGAGAGGTTAACCCTCTCATCCGCTTATTGAGTAAGCTTTATCCGATTCTTTTATTAGCTTTTTCAGTTCTGTTTCGATTTCAACAGAGCCTTTCTTCCCTATAAATCTTAGTCTGTTTGCATATACGAAGAATTGTCTTAGCATGATTAAGAATGCATACATACCTTTTTCAGTGGTATAGACGTTCCCCCTTTCTTCCGTTACCATACCCATCAGTTTTACAAATTTAGATTCCCACCATAGTCCCCTTTCATATTCTACACCGAATCTCTCTCTGAACTTCTCTTTATTCAATCTTCTGCCAAAAAGGCTCATCATCATATAATATCTCATGTGCTCTTTAAATGCCAGCTTGTAAGAGCGCATTATTGTTGGGAATTTTCCCTCTTTTATAAGAGAGATATAAAGTGGGATGGTGTAGGCGTTCATGTTTACGTAGCCGTTTGCGAAAGAGAAGGAGCCGCAGCCGACGCCTATGTAATCCTGATAATCCACAATGTATTCGTCTATCATATCTATCTTTTTGTCTTCTCGCTTCCTTGAAAAGCACCAGGAGGAGGCAGGAATATATTTTTCTTTCATTGTCGGAAGAACAGTGTTGAAATACATATATCTTTCTTTATCGTAGTTAACCTGCCCCATCTGTTTGATGTTTCTTACATTTTGCTCGGCAACCATAAGCGGATAACAGGTTATCTGATCAGCTCCAAGTTCTATGGCTGTTTCAAGATCTGCTTTAAGTATTTCAGGTGTTTGGGTCGGTAAGTTAAAAATAAAGTCAAGGTTGACTATTCTGAATTTGCCTATTATTTCTTTTACTCTTTCTCTTATTTCTTCACCGCTTCCATACTTTTCGTATCTGCCTATCTCTTTTAGTAGTTGGTCATTGAAGCTTTGAATACCTATGGAAAGTCTATCAAGACCGGCATCCTGAAAGATTTTTACAGTTTTATCGGAAATTTTTGGATTAGCTTCGATGGAAATTTCGGTGATGTTAAATTCTTTTCTTATGTATTCGAGTATTTCGGCCAGTTCGTCAGGAACAGTTGTCGGTGTCCCGCCTCCTACATAGGCAGAATTGAAGTCATATCCTAAATCTTTATACATTTTAATTTCTTGTTTGATTGCCTTAAAATACTCTTTAATTGTGTGTCTATATTTGTTTATGTCGTAACTGTTGAAACAACAGAAGGGACAAACTTCTTCACAATAGGGAACATGAATGTAAAGAAGTTTCTTGCCTTTGCTGTTCATATCTTCTGCCGGCGGCTCTCCGACAGCTTTTCTGAATTTAAGAGTTTTTGATAACTTATATTTCATTGCAGGAACAAGGGCTGAATTGATTATGTTCATTCAGACCTCCCGATATGTTTAAAGAAAAAGTTTGAAAATAATTATAGTTTATACTGTTGAAAATATCCAACTTTTTGAAATAAATTAGTTTAACTTAATATTATTGTTCATCATTTAACATTCCGAAAAATTCCATAAAACCTACGGAGAACTTTTCCTGGAATAGTTCTTTCATCGGTTGAAGTTCCGCAGTCTGAATTTCATCTCTGTGGTCTATTATTCTTTTTAGTGCTTCTTTGCCGGTGAATACTTCCTTTGTTATTTTATCTAAGAAGTAGGCATCTATATATTTTCTGTCTTTTAAGTATAGTTTTCCTTTAAACACAGCACTATGTAAGTTTACTATCCAGTTGCTATCAAGGGAGATTAGATTGAGAAGGAATTCTTCTATCCAGCTTTTTTCACCGGGTGTTACTGCTTCAATTTCTTCAAGTATTTGCATAACACAGTAAACATCGCAGGACATGCGATTTTCGATCTTATTTCTCAAAGGAAAAATATCAAGTTTCTCTATTTCTTTTCTTCTCTTGATTATTTCTTTAAAAGCAGCAAAATCTTTTAACACTTTATCTTTTTTATAGAGTTCAACAGCAACGATCATTCTGTTTTCTACATATATTGCACCTTCACTGTCTGGAAGTTTTACGGAAATTTCCCAAGGATGAAATGCTTTAAGAGCTAAGAATAGAACCTTTTCGATTTCAAGCATTTTTATGGCCTCTTTTTAAAAATTTTCTCAAGTTTTTCTTCTAATTCTTCAGAAGAGATGGGTTTTTTAAGAAATTCGTCGAATATTTCTTTATGTTTTTCATATTCTTCAGGATACATTGTCAAAGCTACTACCAGAGTATCTGGATATTTCTTTTTGATATGTTTGGCTAATTCTATCCCAAGTCCGTCTTTTAGTTTTATATCTGTTATAACAACGTCGTAATTTTCCTTGCTCAGTTTTTTAATAGCTTCTTTGTAGCTGTCTGCCTGGTCGAGAATGCTAAAATGAATTTCTTTCTTAGACTCCAGTATTTTTAAGGCTTCTTCCATTACTAACCTTGTGAAAAGGACGTCATCAACTATAAGTGCTTTCAAGGTAAACCTCCAGCTTGGTATTTATATTATCTCAAATTACAGAGAAGCTTTGCAAATTTAAATATGGTAAATTCATTTTTGGGTGAGAGATATATATTTTTTGATACAAAATTCTAATTTGAGGGGAAATATGAAAATATGGTTGTGTCAATAATTTTGTGTAAACCATTAGGAGTACCTCCTGGAGAACATATCCTGAAGTTCTTCCTTAGCCTCA
>NZ_MOEN01000021.1 GCF_001968985.1 Desulfurobacterium indicum
TGAGGCTAAGGAAGAACTTCAGGATATGTTCTCCAGGAGGTACTCCTAATGGTTTACACAAAATTATTGACACAACCTCGAATAGCTGCTGCTGTTGATGTATTTGATGCCCTAATATCTAAAAGGCCCTATAAACCTGCCTGGCCAAAAGAAAAAGTCATCAAATTTTTAGAAGAAGAGGCTGGAACACACTTTGATCCAAAAATAGCCGAAATCGTAATCAAAAGGGCTGATGAACTGTTTGAAATAAAAACTTCACTACCGGATGAAAAGGAAGAAAAAGGGGCGGATTAGCCCCCCCGTCTAAAAATCAAGTTTATTAATGTTCACGTTTTCTCTAATCCAGTCTATGTATGCAGGAATACCTTCCTCTATCTGAACTTGAGGTGTCCAGCCGAGTATCTCTTCCGTGTCGGTAAGGTCCGCTTCTGTATAATTCTGATAGAAGTCGTAAGGATTATCAAAATATTCCGTCTCAACATCAACGCCTAAAGTCCTCTTTATAACGTCAACAACCTCGTTAAAGCTTCTGGCTCTACCTGTTCCAACGTTTACAACGCCGTTTTTAAAGCTCTCGTAAGCCTTTATGTTGGCTTCAACACAATCCATAACATAAACAAAGTCTCTCTTCTGCTCTCCCCATTTGAAAAGCCTCGGTTTTTTACCCTTCATTATCTGAACGGTTAACTTCAAAACCATACTTGCCATCTTCCCCTTAAACGTCTCACGGGGACCGTAAACATTGAAATATCTGAGACCCACAACGTGCATCTCCGGATGTTCCTTCAGAAACTTGTAAGTAAACATATCCATCGCATATTTTGAAAAACCATAAACATTTTCAGGGAAAAGAGGTTGATGAACCTTCATAGGAACATCACCATTTCCGTAAACGGCGGCAGAAGAAGCGTAAATGACAGAAGCTTTCGTTTTTAAGGCGGCATTCAGAATCTTTTTAAAAGCCTCACAGTTTGTTTCCATCATCTCTTTCTGTCTGTGGTCTGTCGTATCAACGTTTGCCGCCTGATGAAAGATAGCATCAAAGTTTCTCTTTTCTATCTCTTTAATAACATTATCATCTGTGATTGAACCGGTTATTATTTCACCATCAAAACCTATAAGATTTTTAAAATGACCCGAAGAAAAGTCGTCAAGAATAACAACCTCCACATCCGGATAGCGTTTCTTTAGTTCAAAGACAAGGTTTGAACCTATAAATCCCGCACCGCCGGTAACAAGAAATTTCATTCTCCAACCTCTCCCTTGAGATAGGTCTCATAACCTTTTTTCTCAAAAGCTTCCTTCACCTTCTTACCAAAATCAAGGGCAAGCTTATAGTTTACAAACGTTGCAAGGGTTTTTGCCTCTTCAAGGTCGTTACCCTTAAACCTCATAATGGAAACAGCCCACTTAAAGCTTGTAGCCTTTGCAGGGTCATCGTAAACTCTTTGAACAAAAACATCACATATTCTATCTTCTCCAAGTCCTGAATCGGGAATATCTGCAAGAAATTCTCTGAAATAGCTGTCCATTTTCGCCTCCCCTTATCATTTTTCTATGATTGTCTCTTCAACTTTCATTCCGAAATGTCTTCCGGGCTTCTCGGTATAAACAAGAACCTTATCTCCCGGTTTTAACTCAACAACGGATATCGGATTGCCTTCCGGTGTTGTAAGTCTGATTGTTTCAGCATTTTGAAGGATGCCGGCAACCCTTTTACCGTCTTCCGTTTCGGCTTCTATAAGAAGCATAGGCCTTCTTTCAACTTTAGCCCTTCCGACATAAGCCACTCTTCCTTCACCTTTATAGTTGTAAATCATAATCTCATCACCGCTCTTTATCTCTGAAAGGTACTTTGTTTTTCCATTAGGCAATCTAACATACATATGAACAGCACCGGCATTTACCCTGAAAGGTCTTGCGGCAACGTAAGGGTTGGACTCTGTTTCGGCATGAACGAGAAACATACCAGCAGAAGAGTTACCGACTAACGCTCCTTCTCCCCTTTCCATGAGAGAAGCCGTATCTATACAAACCCTATCACACATTCCTATAGGTGTTATCTTTTTAATCGTTGCCGTTTTAAGGTTAACACTCTCACCGGCAAGCCTTATAACTTCACCGGTCTTCTTAATCTCGTTTATCTCATCGGTGTCAAGAACAACTCCTTTCGTCCCCTTTTCAAGAATTGTTATGGCAGTTTTGGCTTCTTCTGCGTTTCTCACCCACGCGTATAGGTTATCACCCTGTGCAAGAAGGTTTTCTATAGGAATAATCGTCCAATCAGTCGTTTTAACGATAACGTTTTTCCCTTGTTTTAGATACTTCGCCGCAGTCTCCTCATCCTGCTTGTTTTTTATCTCAACAATGATAAAATCCTCTCCTAACTTATAATCCCCATCGGGAGCAATTGTTTTAACCCTTGCAAGTTTTTTTATCTTTTCACTACCGCCGTTTTCAAGCAGCAAAGCAAAAACACCAGACTCAAGGGCAGTTGTAACAATGGTTTTATCTTCAGGACTCTTCACTCTCACAATAAGTTCTTTTGACATATCTATTCCTCCCTCACTTTATCAGCTTTGTAAGAAGCGCCTTCTGAGCATGAAGCCTATTCTCAGCCTGATCCCAAACAATTGAACGGCAACTCTCTATAACATCATCTGTGACTTCCTCTCCTCTATGAGCTGGAAGACAGTGCATAAAAAGAACATCGGGCTTTGCATGTTTTAAAAGTTTCATATTCACCTGATAAGGCATAAACAGCTCTTTCCTCTCTTCAGCTTCTTCTTCCTGCCCCATACTTGCCCAAACGTCGGTATAGACGATATCGGCATCCTTGACCGCTTCAAGAGGATCGTGTGTAATAACTATCTCAGAATCTGTAGTTTTTGCTATCTCTTTTGCTTTTTCAATATAAAACGCCAGTGGCTCATAACCTTCAGGCGTTGCAGCGTAAAAATTTATTCCTGTCATAGCAGCACCAATAAGCCAGGAGTTACACATGTTGTTGCCATCACCAAGATAAGCAACTTTCAGACCTTTAAACTTCCTCAAATACTCTTTTATGGTAAATAGATCGGCAACTACCTGACAGGGATGCTCCTCATCGGTAAGAGCATTAATAACGGGAACCTTTGAATACCTTGCTATCTCTACAACCCTTTCCTGTCCGAATGTCCTGATAACAATACCGTCAACATATCTTGATAGGACTCTCGCCGTATCTTTGAGCGGCTCACCTCTTCCTAACTGAGAACCTCGCGTATCCATATAAACGCCGTGTCCTCCAAGCTGGAAAACGCCAACTTCAAAAGAAACTCTGGTCCTTGTTGAAGGCTTTTCAAATATTAAAGCTACCGTCTTTCCTTTCAGCGGTTGAAAAATTTCTCCCCTTTTCTGTTTTTCCTTTATAACTGCTGTGGTTTCAAGAAGCTCTGCAAGCTCTTCTTTCGTAATATCAAGCATGGAAATAAAGTCTTTCATCTATCACTCCTGAACAAACTGTTTAATTTCTGCATTGTTGTTTTAAAACTTGTATCCATGTGATCAACTTTTGCCTTAAGCTCAAAATACTCTTTCTCTATCTTCAGTAATCTTGCATCTATCTCCATAAGCTTACGTGAAAACCCGTCAAGCATAAAATATATCTTCAGACTGAAAAGAAACAGCATAATTATCAACAGAAGCAACATTATAAGAAGTATTTGAAACACTCTCTCCTCCTAAAATTCCGGCGAGTAGATTATCCGCGTCGGACAGGCAGGAATACAGTGGCCGCAACCGACACACTTCGTCTTGTCAAACTCTACTCTGAACGTCACAGGATCAAGGTAAAAGGCGTTCGTAGGACACGGTGCTATACATGCACCACAGTGAATACACTTTTCATCTTCTCTGAATATGTCAAGCTCCAGAGGTCTTACCTTGACGTTTATTCCCTTAAGAAATTTAACGGCTTTCTTTATGCTCTCGGAATCTCCTTTAAGTTCAAGAACAGCAGATCCTTCCATCTTAGGCAGTATCTCTGCCCTCAGAATGTTAACAACAAGATCGTAATCTTTAACAAGCTTGTATATAACCGGTTTGTCCCATGTCTCCTTTGGAAACGTAAGAACAAGCTTAACAGAAGATTCTTTCATTCAATCCTTCTCCTACGGTTTGACAATCTGTATAGGTATCTTCTTTCTCACAAAAACCTTTATGAATTTTTGAAACTTTAAAGCGAGATCTGGTTTTGTCGTTGTTACGGCGAAAATCAGGTCTTCTTCCTTTTTAACCCTGAAATAAAAGTTGTAAAGGTAGATTTTTTTTAAAGTAACCTTATAACCGGCAGCAGCAGCTTCTACCTTTTTCCAATTAACCTCTCTAACCTTTTTACCTGAAAAGTTTTCTATCCAGACAGATTTAGGCGTCATAACAAACCTATAATTTGTAAGTATAGGTTTAAGCTGACGGTAGAGAAGATAAAGAAGGGCGACAAGTATTCCGAAAAGAAGAAACCTTAAAATACCGTGTGCCACAATAGTCGCTATAAGGAAAAGAACGTCTATGACTATCGGTAACGCTATAAAGAGCGGTTCTTGTGAAACTTCAAACCTTTTACTTTGAGGCAAAGCCATTTAACCCTCCTAAAGTGCAAGCATTCTCTCTATCGCTTCTTTTGCCTTTTTTGCAGTTTCGGCATCAACCTTCACTTCATAGACACTATTTTTAAGTGAATTAGCTATTCTATCAAGTATTATCATTCTCATCTGGTCACAGACAAACGTTTCATAGGCCGGAATGAATGTCGCTTCGGGTTTAACCTTTCTAAGCTGATGAATTATTCCTCTCTCTGTTCCAACAATAAAACTGCCCTTATCGGAAGCTTTTACATGTTTTATTATCTGAGAAGTGCTGCCTATAAAATCGGCAAGCTTTCTCACAGAAGGAGAACATTCGGGATGAACAACAACTTCAGCATCAGGATATTTTTTCTTTAAAATCCCAAGCCTCTGAGCGGTAAGCTTCTCATGAACCGGACAGTAGCCGTTCCAGAATTTTATCTTCTTGTCCTTTACCTGCTCGGCAACATAGCTGCCAAGGTTTTTATCCGGCACAAAGAGAACCTTTTCGCCTTCAACAGATGAAACTACTTTTACAGCGTTAGCCGAAGTGCAGCATACATCCGAAAGTGCCTTAACGGCAGCTGAGCTATTAACATATGTGACAATTGTGTAATCGGGATTCTTTTCTTTAAAAGCTTTTAACTCTTCTTCTATAACCATGTCTGCCATCAAACAACCGGCCTTAGGGTATGGAATTAAAACCTTCTTTCCTGGATTGAGAATTTTAACTGTTTCAGCCATAAAATAGACACCGCACATTAAGATGGTTTCAGCTTCTATTTCAATAGCCTTTCTCGCAAGCTCAAGAGAATCACCAACAAAATCGGCAATATCCTGAATTACTCCGTCCTGATAGTAATGAGCAAGGATAACTGCACCCTTTTCCCTTTTAAGTTTCTCTATCTCTTCCAAAATCTCCATAACTTACTCCCATTCTATCGTGCCAGGCGGTTTTGAAGTAATGTCATAAACAACACGGTTAACGCCCTCAACCTCATTTATGATTCTGTTAGAAATTCTCTCAAGAAGCTCATACGGAAGTTTCACCCAGTCAGCAGTCATTCCGTCGACGCTCTCTACCGCCCTTATAGCAATAACGTAATCGTAAGTTCTTACATCTCCCATAACACCAACACTTTTAACAGGCAGAAAAACTGCAAAGGACTGCCATATTTTGTCGTAAAGCCTCGCTTTCTTTATCTCCTCAAGCACAATGGCGTCAGCTTCTCTCAAAATCTCAAGATACTCAGGTTTAACCTCATCAATAATCCTTATCGCAAGACCGGGACCAGGGAAAGGCTGCCTTTTGATAATTTCATCGGGAAGTCCAAGCTCTTTCCCAAGTTCTCTTACCTCATCTTTAAAAAGTTCTCTTAAAGGCTCTATAAGCTTAAAGTTTAACCTTTCGGGAAGACCGCCGACGTTGTGGTGAGACTTAATCGTTGCAGAAGGGCCTTTAACGGAAACACTTTCTATAACATCAGGATAGAGTGTTCCCTGTGCAAGGAACTCTGCGTCCGGTATCTCTTTCGCCGCCTTTTCAAAAACCTCTATAAAAGTGTGACCTATTATTTTTCTTTTCTTTTCAGGATCCACAACACCTTTCAGCCTTTCAAGGAAGAGAGAGGAAGCATCAACAGTTCTAAAGTTTTTCATGTGAAACTTCTCTTTAAAGGTTTTTTCTACGCTCTCCCTTTCTCCTTTTCTTAAAAGCCCTGTATCAACAAATATCGGATAAAGCTGATCACCAATTGCTTTATGTAAAAGAGCAGCAACGACAGAAGAGTCAACACCACCTGAAAGCGCACAGATCACATTTTTATTTCCGACGGTTTTCCTGATCTTATCTATCTCATACTCGATAAAGTTTTCCATTGTCCATGAAGGCTCACAACCGCATATTTCCACTGCAAAGTTTTCAAGGATTTTGTCACCAAATTGTGTATGCTTAACTTCCGGGTGAAACTGGACACCGTATATACTCTTCTCTCTGTTTCTTATGGCTGCGTAAGGCGCGTTCTCTGTTTCTGCTATCGGCTCAAAACCTTCCGGAATTCTTAAAACCCTGTCACCGTGGCTCATCCAGACGGTAAACTCTTCAGGAAGTCCTTTAAAAAGATCATTGCTATCAAGAACAAAAAGCTCAGCTCTTCCGTATTCGTGCCTTTCAGCCCTGACAACTTCTCCACCAAATAGGTACGTTATAAGCTGCATCCCGTAACAGATACCCAGAACAGGAACATCAAGCTCAAAAATTTCCATTCCAACCTTTGGCGAACCATCAGCATAAACACTTGCAGGACCCCCCGAAAGGATTATTCCCTTTGGAGCAAACTCTTTTATCTTCTCAATAGGAGTGTTAAAAGGATGTATCTCACAGTAAACGTGCTTCTCTCTCAAACGCCTCGCAATAAGCTGAGTATATTGAGAGCCAAAATCAAGAATGAGAATCTTGCTTTCATGAATATCCCTTACCATCTTTTAACCTCTTAAATACAGAAATTAGAAAATTTAACAGGAAAATTATACTACCTTATCTTTATTGCAACGGAAGGAAGAAAAAAAGAAAGGCGGGAATTCCCGCCTCAAATGAATTTAAAGTAAGTCCTTAGCAAATGTGAAGGCTTCTTCTGCAGCAGCTATTGTCCTTTCTATATCATCATCTGTATGTGCCGTTGAGACAAAAGCAACTTCAAACTGTGAAGGTGCAAGGTAAACGCCCCTTTTAAGCATCTCTCTAAAGTAGGCAGCGTAAGCTTCCGTATTTGACGTAGCAGCAGAAGCGTAATCCTTAACCATTTCACTGGTAAAGAAGACGCAGGAAATAGACTCAAGATTCTTAAAGCAGAGTTTATCTGCAACGCCGGCCTTTTCAGCAGCCGCCTTTATACCCTCTGCAAACTTTTTACCCTTTTCTCTCAAAGCTTCGTAAACGCCAGGTCTCTTTAAAATTTCAAGTGTCTTTATACCTGCAACCATTGCAAGAGGATTTCCGGAAAGCGTTCCAGCCTGATATACAGGACCTTCAGGTGCAAGATAATCCATTATCTCAGCCTTTCCTCCAAAAGCACCTACAGGAAGACCTCCACCTATAATTTTTCCAAAACAGGAAAGATCAGGTGTGATCCCGAAATACTCCTGAGCACCGCCCGGTGCAAGGCGGAAACCGGTAATAACCTCGTCAAATATAAGAAGTATACCTTTTTCAGCGGTTATCTCTCTAACCTTCTCAAGGAAACCGCTCTCAGGAAGAATAAGTCCTGCATTTGCCATGACAGGTTCCATAATGACACAGGCTATATCATCACCAGCCTCGTCTATAACCTTTTTAAGTGCATCAACGTTGTTGTAAGGCACTGTAATTGTATGCTTTGCAAAGTCTTCCGGAATACCTGGACTTGTCGGCACGCCAAAAGTAGCAAGACCAGAACCTGCTTTAACAAGGAGAGAATCTACATGGCCATGATAACAGCCTTCAAACTTAACAACTTTATCTCTCTTCGTATAACCCCTTGCAAGTCTTATAGCGGACATCGTGGCTTCCGTTCCAGAGTTAACCATCCTTACCTTTTCAACTGAAGGCACCATCTCAACAATCATCTTTGCGAGCTTGACTTCAAGTTCCGTCGGTGCACCGTAGCTCGTTCCTTTTTCCGCTTGCTCTTTTATTGCAGCAATAACCTCATCGTGAGCATGGCCCAAAATCATAGGGCCCCAGGAACAGACGTAATCTATGTATTCATTCCCGTCAACATCCCAGATGTGAGAACCTTTTGCCCTCTCAATAAATCTCGGAACATCACCAACAGACTTAAAAGCTCTGACAGGACTGTTAACTCCACCAGGAATATACTTTTTTGCCTCTTCAAAAAGTCTCATTGATTTTTCAACGCCCATCTTTTCCTCCTGAAGGGTAAATTCAGCAAAAGTTTACCACAAGTGGAAGCATTATCAGATAACTTGTAATACACCAATCCACTTTACTTAAAACCATTTTCACCCTAAATTAATTACCGTGTCCTTTAAACCATCCACAAATCACAATTCATCTCAAAAGGAGAGGAACCATGGAAAAAGGCTTTAGAGATATAGAAGAGTATTTCCTTTCCGTAGCAGAAAATCCAAAGAAAACAACGCAGCAAAAGATATCGAAACCGCAGAAAAAAATTGATTTAAACAGAAAGATAAGGAATTTAAACGAAAAATTAAGAGGAAAAGATGCCAAAATTAAGCATTTATACGCAGAAATTTCCCAGCTTACAAAGAAAATTGAAGAACTGGAGAAGGAAAACAGAGAACTTTCACGTTTCAAAGAGGATAAAACCATCATAGAAAACTACAAACAGCAGATAGAAAACCTCAAAAAAGAAATCGCATATCTTAAATCAGAAATAGCAGAAAAAGACAAGAAAATAAAATCTTACGAATCAAGCGAACTACCAAAATCAAGGGTTGAACTTTTTATTGAAGTTGCTCTCAACAGCATAGCCACAAACATAACCGTTAAAAACGGCCTGAAAGTGCTCTTTTCAAAGCGGTTCAGAAAAGACATAGCAAAAGAGGTTGCCTGCAGGCCGTTTCTATTTGAAAGCTTTATGTCAGCTCTATCAAGGTGTGAGACAACTTCGAAACTCCTTAAAAGGGATAAACAGGAGATATATAGAATCAGGGTAACTTCTCCTTACGGCGAATTCAGAGCCATATACACGAAACTTGACAAGGAAACGATAAAGTTTCACCGTTTTGGACAGAGAGACGATATTTACAAAGAACTTGATACTTCAGGGTGGAGTCTTGACTGATGCTCTCCACCCTTAATGACTTTAAACAATACTTCAACCTTACAGAAGAAGAGATAGAAGAAGCAAAAAAGGTAATCGATACTTTTCCTGTTAGATGCACAGAATACTACGCGTCCCTTGCAAACAGAAATAACCTGAATGATCCTATAAAAAAGACCGTTTTCCCTACGGAAGAAGAACTAAAAAATACTTTATCTGACGATCCATTTAAAGAAGAGGGCCAATCACCTATTCCGGGACTTACACATAAATATCCCGACAGAGTTTTAATTGTTACAACAAATTACTGCCCGGTTCTGTGCAGATTCTGTATGAGGAAGAGAAACTGGAAAAAGGAACCGTTTGTTATAACAAAAGAACAGATTGACGAAATGGCAAAATATATTAAAGTAACAAGAGTTAGAGATGTCCTTATCTCAGGTGGCGAACCGCTTACGATTCCTGACGAAATTCTTGAATACCTCATTTTAAAACTAAAAGAGATAGAAACTGTTGAGATAGTAAGAATCGGAAGCCGTCTGCCGGTAGTTGCTCCGAATTTATTAACAAACAAAAAGATAAAAATCCTTGAAAAAGGTGAAAAGGTCTGGCTTAATACACATTTTAACCACCCTGCCGAAGTAACAAAAGGTTCAGAAGAAGCCGTAAAAAAACTTTTAAAGGCAGGGATCCCTGTTAATAATCAAGCGGTACTTTTAAAAGGCATAAACGATAATGAAGAAACACTCTACAAATTATTTTCAACACTTCAGAGAATAAAGGTAAGACCTTACTATCTTTTCAGGTGCGATCCGGTAAACAGCGTTTTCCACTTTGCCACATCCGTTGAAAAGGGACTTGAAATAATGAGAAACTTAAAGAAAAGACTCTCTCCTCTTGCACTTCCCTACTACGCCGTTGACACCTACAAAGGGAAAATAATTCTCTTCCCCGAAGGAGCAAAATACAGCAAAACTGGTAAAGGATACCTGTTTAAAATCGCAAACACTAAGGTTTCACTGCCCTGACGGCAACAAATCCACCTTTACCACTCCCATTCCTTATGATGGGCAACATTTTGCCATCTTTTTCTACAAGCGTCTGCTTAACTAAAATTTCGTAAAAACCTGCCTTATTTAGAAAGTCAACTATTTCTTCTGTTGAGTAGAATGTGGCTTCTTTATAAAAGCGGCTCTTATCCTTTTTCTCTTGATAACGTCTCCCCAGAGGTGAGTTCTTATCAACAAATCCAACGATAAAAATACCCCCCTTTTTTAAGATTCTGAAGGCCTCCTTAAACGATTTTAGCACATCATCAACAAAACAGACGGTAGTAACCATCAAAGCAAAGTCGTAAGATTCGTCAGAAACAGGAAGCAATTCGGCAACACCTTTTAAAACCTCTATTCCTCTTTTTCTCGCAACTTCCGCCATAACAGCAGAAGGTTCAACGCCAATCTTTATACCAAGGGGGGCGGCAAACCTGCCGGTGCCGACCCCTATTTCAATGCCTTCCCCATGAGGAAGCAAAGACCTGATAAGCTCCAGCTCGACCTCATAGATATCACGGTTCCTCTCAAACCAATCTTCATATTTTCTATAAAAGCGGTCAAAACTTTCGGTTTTTGCCATAGCAACCTTATTTTAAGTTTCTGATAAGCTCTGCAAGAGTTCTTACAGGCTGGCCGGTAGCACCGTAACCGTAATATTTCCAATCTTTCTCAACAAAGGCAGGACCTGCAATATCTATATGTGCCCATGTTTTAACATTCTCACCGACAAAGTTTTTGAGGAAAAGAGCAGCAGTAATGGCACCGCCGTATCTTGATTTTCCAACGTTTTGTATGTCACTCTGAGTTCCTTTAATCTCCTCTTCAAGGTCTTCATCAAGAGGAAGACGCCACATCTTCTCACCGGATTCATGAGAAAGTGAAAGAAGCGTCTGTGCAAATCTATCATCAGCCGTAAAAAGCCCTGAAGTATAATGTCCAAGTGCAACGACACACGCACCTGTAAGCGTAGCCATATCAACCATAATATCAGGATTAAGGTCGCTTCCGTATATTAAAGCATCTGCAAGAATAAGCCTTCCTTCAGCATCAGTACTGTGTATCTCAACAGATTTACCATTTTTATAAACAAGTATATCATCAGGCCTGTAAGCCTTTCCGTCAGGCATATTCTCAACGGTAGGTATAAGGGCGTGAACTTCTACGTTCGGTTTTAATTCTCCAATCGCCCTCATAATACCAAGAACGGCACAGGCACCGGCTTTATCCATTTTCATCTTCTTCATAAACTGCTCAGGTTTTATGTTAAGACCGCCGCTGTCAAAGGTTACACCCTTCCCAACCAGAACAACCTTTTTAACAGGATTCTCAGGTTTGTATATAAGATGAATGAATCTTGGAGGGTTTTTGCTTCCTTTTCCAACCGTAAGAATTCCTATCATATTTTTTTTCTCAAGATCTTTCTCTTTAAAGACCTTGCATTTAAATCCGTAATCTGAAGCAAGATCTTTTGCTATCTCTGCAAGAGTTTCAGGTGTAACGACGTTGCCTGGCTCATTAACAATATCTCTTGTAAAGTTTGCAGCTTCGGCAAGAATCCTACCGTAATCAAAATCTTTTTCTAACTCCTTCTCTCCGTAAACCGTAATTTTTTCTACTTCTTTTTTCTCAGATTTATATTTCTCAAAAGAGTAAGCAGAAAGGAAAAGACCTTCTGCGAAAGCTGACGCAAAATTACCATTCTTTTTACCAAAATCAAACATAACAGCTGCAATCTTCTTTGCCTTTTTGGACTTTGCTTCTTTCACGGCAGAACCTATTGCCTTCCTGACAGTTTCTCTGTTTAAATCACTTTTTTTGCCAAGACCTGTAAAAATAAAAAGGTGACCTTTGGTTCCTGAAACTGCCGCAACATCACCAGATTTTCCCTTAAAACCAAAAGCCTTTAAAGTATCTCTGGTAATTCCTTCTTTTTCAAGCAACTCAGAAATTACACCGTCAAATCTCCCGTTCTCATAACAACCAACTATAAACGCTTCCTCTCTTTTAACAACCGGCTTTCCGGCTGAATATGCAAGCTCCATTTTCCGCCTCCATTAACTATTCTTTAACTATTGGATAATTCTTTTCAGCCCAACCGATAATTCCGCCATCCATATTATATAGCTTTTTAAAACCTTCAGATTCCATAACTTTCGCGGCAACTTTCCCCGTTCTACCGTCTGTTGAGCAAATTATATATGGCCTGTTTTTATCAAGTTTCTCTATTTTCTTAAAGAAATCTCTCGACATGAAATCTATGTTTTTAGCATTTTTAATGTGGCCGGTGGCAAACTCCTCAGGCGTTCTTACATCTATCACAACAACACCTTTCTTTATAAGTCTCACAGCCTCTTCAGGCGACACCTCTTTAAGATTACTTTTTGAACCGCAGGCGGAAATATATACGGGAAAAAGAAAAATTAAAAAGAAGATAAACAACTTCTTCAAAGGAACCCTCCAAAAATTTCTAAAGAGGAATTATACCAGAGGGGGCACAGCCCCCCCTAAAAGATTACTT
Organism: Desulfurobacterium indicum; assembly: GCF_001968985.1. Lineage (NCBI taxonomy): Bacteria > Pseudomonadati > Aquificota > Aquificia > Desulfurobacteriales > Desulfurobacteriaceae > Desulfurobacterium > Desulfurobacterium indicum. The sequence goes on from NZ_MOEN01000021.1 coordinate 12,959, forward strand.
TTCAATATTCTTCATCATTTCCATGGTTTTCAACGTTTTACCGAGATACCATTTACCATTTGCGAAAGTAACGTAATCCTGTCCAGCCATAGCGGCACCGTATCTTATAGAATTAGCATAGAAGAGCCAGGATTCAACCCATCTTTGCTCTATCGGTTCATCAAAAGGATTACTGCTCTGTGGCAGTCCTTTTTCTATACCTTTTTTCCAGACATCAACTAAAAGCTCTGTAGCTGAAACCTCTACTCTGTTGGTGTAATCTATAATCTCTTTAAGCTCCTCAAAATGGTTATCAACCAGTGTCTGGGCATGACATGAAAGACAAACTTTTTTCATGTTGTTCATTCTCTTTTCCATCTCGCTATCAGAAATCACGGAAGATACGGCAGGTGTTCCATCAAGATTATAAGGAAGGGGAAGTCCAGCTTTATTTTTCGCCTTATAGGTTTCAGAATATTTGATGTGAGGTGTGGCATAGATACCGAACAACCTGTAAGGTAACCTGTCAAATATTCTGTGTGTTCTCTCAAGAATTATGTTCCCGTTTTCATCTACAATTCTGCTAATATGGCATGCAGCACAGGTCGGAGCCGTAAAGTCTTTACCGACAACCCAGGAGGGATCTTCAAAATTCCATTTACCCTCCATAGATTTATAAATTGCACCATGTTTACTAGCCATATAGACTTTATAAGCAGGAACATCAGGTCCTTTATGGCACTCACCGCAGGTTTCAGCCTTTCTTGCCATCTCTATAGAAAACGTGTGACGGGTGTGGCAAGGAGTGCATGAACCTTTAGAACCGTCGGGATTGATCCTTCCTACACCGTGATTCGGCCAGCCTTCAAGCACAGGAAACTTCATCTTTCCAAAAGGCGTATCTTTCTCCGTAAAACCCTTAACCTTAACGACCGTTCCGTGACACTTCAAACAGGCAGTTTTAAAATCCTTATCCTGTACCTTTTCAAGAACAACTTTTCCATGAGAATATTTCTTACCTGCAACAACGGTTGCTGCAAGCTGATGATAGACAGGATTTTTCATAAGATTAGCATAGGCATTTACCTTTAAACTTTGGGAATATTCCTTTACCTCTTTAGGATGACAAAGCGCACAGTCATTAGGTGTTACGACAACATGAACTTTAAAGCCGTTATGTTCAAATGTATCAGAATGAGAAGACGGATTCTGGGTATGACACTCGGCGCAACCGACAACAACATTTTTAAACCTATCGGGAACAGAAGTTGCCGAAACAAGTCTAGCGAGTTTACCCTTTTTCATCGCTTCAGCCATAGTAATATGGGCATGTCGGCTCTTCTCCCACTGAGCAACAATACCCGGAGTAACTATTCTATGACAGCCAAGGCACCTTTGCGTTGCATTACTTATTCTCGGTTTTACTTCTGAAACTTTTGTAGTATTACCGTTTAAAGACTGCTGACAACCGGCCACAACAAAAGCTGCAATTAAAAGTCCCAATTCCTTTTTCATGACTCCTCCGCAAAAGTGCAATTAATTATCATTCTAAATAATACACCTTCTCTTAAAATTTACCACACAAAAACATACATTATCAATTAACCTTACATAGAATATTTAGTATGATTTACTCTATGATTTGCAGAAAGCTTTTGAAAAAAAAGAGATTTATAAATTTTATTCTGTTTGCCGTTTGTGACGCTTTTGAGAGCGATTACATGTTCTGCGCGGCAGCAATAGCCTATTTTACTCTTGTCTCCATTATCCCTCTATTTATCACGTTCTTTTTCATAGAAATTATCGTTTTCAACGTCAATGTCCTCTCTCTCGTCCCGAAAGATCTTTTAAACTCACCTCTAAAACCGCTCTTTGAAAGGGTTCAGCACATAATCACAACAACAGGAATACTGAGCGGAACAGCAATACCCATAATGCTCTGGTTTGCAAGAGGTGTATTTTTAGCAGTAGAACGCTCATTTACATACATATTGGGTAAGTGCAATCCGGCAGGCTACATAGGAAGAAATTTACTTGTTATTCTTTTTATATTTGTTCTCTGGATATTAATGTTTGCGTTTTACACCTTAAAACTCTTCTTTGCCGTGGTATTCCCATTAAACTTTATGGCAAACTTGCTCTCATCCGTAGGTGCACTATCTGTAATGTTTTTAATCCTTTTTTGCCTCTACTATTTCCTGCTGCCCGTGAAATTCCACTGGAAAATAGTTTTAAAAGTTTCCATATTCGTATTTACGATGCTGACAATATTTGAAAGACTCTTTCTCTACTTTATAGAAAACGTTTCCAAAATTGACCTGCTTTTTGGCTCTTTTGCGGCAGTTATTATATTTTTACTGTGGATATACTATTCGGCGATAATGGTTCTCATAGGAGCGGGAATTCTGAAAGCAAAAATGATTGCAGAGGACGAATATGAGGAAAGTCAGAACTGTTAAAGAGATGAAGGGGCTTGCCGAAGCTTTTAAAAGGGCAGAAAAAACTGTGGGATTTGTCCCCACAATGGGATACCTTCACGAAGGTCACTTAAGTCTTGTAAAAAGGGCAAAAAAAGAAAACGACATTGTGGTAATGAGCATATTTGTTAATCCGACACAATTTGGACCTAACGAAGACTTTGAAAAGTATCCACGAGATGAAGAGAGAGACTCTAGATTGGCAGAGAAGGAAGGCGTTGACATTTTATTTCTCCCGTCTGTTGAAGAACTTTACCCAAAACCATACAGGACTTATGTAGAAGTCGAAGAGATTACAGATGTTCTATGCGGAGCAAAGAGGCCCGGACACTTTAGAGGCGTTACAACAATCGTTACAAAACTGTTTAACATTGTAAAACCCGACAGGGTATACTTTGGAAAGAAAGATTTTCAACAGTATAAAGTAATAAAACAGATGGTTAAAGACCTGAATATGGATGTTAAAGTAATTGGATGTCCCATAGTAAGAGAAAATGACGGGCTTGCAATGAGTTCAAGAAATATTTATCTGTCCCCGCAAGAGAGAAAATCGGCACTATCTCTTTACAATTCCTTAAAACTTGCCAAGGAACTCATTGAAAAAGGAGAAAAAAGAGCCTCAACGATAAAAAAAGAGATGGAAAATTTTATCCTCTCCCATCCTAATGTTAAAAAAGTAGACTATATTGAAATTGTTGACCAGGACAGTTTTAAAAAGGTAGAATTAGTGAAAGAGGGTGATCTGATAGCCCTCGCAGTATTTATAGGAGATACAAGACTCATAGACAATTGGGTTATCGGGGAGGAGTTATGATCTATGAAATAGCCCTTAAAACAGCAAGACGTTCACAATTTATCGACATTACAAGGGAAGTTCAGGGTATCGTATCAAGGAGCGGAGTTGAGAACGGAATATGCGTAGTCTATGTACCTCACACAACCGCAGGCATCACCATAAACGAAAATGCCGACCCTTCTGTCAGAAAGGACATTATCACATACCTTGAAAAACATGTTCCCTGGAAGGAAGCCTATTTCGAACACATAGAGGGAAACTCTGCAGCCCACATCAAATCATCACTTATGGGATGTAACACAACTGTTATAGTAAAAGATGGCAGGCTTTTGTTGGGGCAATGGCAGGCTATCTATTTCTGCGAGTTTGACGGTCCGAGACAGAGAAGAGTTTTCGTTAAAGTTATTTCGGAATAAGTTAAGTATCGAAGCAGTTCTATAATAGATTTTTTAAACCATGTGTAAAATTTATATTGCTTTGTCCGATAATAAAGGATGAAGTAACATAAGGTAATTTATAAAGGAGATTCGCCATGAAAATAGAAGGTTTTCAAAATAATATAGCTGGTATTGAACCTCAACAGTTAAGGAAGCAGCTCAGAAAAAGAGCTAGGAACGGCCAAACAGAAGAGGTAACGTTGCAAGAATCTGCCGTATCCGTAAATGAAAGTGCAGATGTCGAGAAAGCTGTTAAAGAGCAAGTTCAACTCCAGACAATCGATGAACAAAGAGTCCAGAAAATAAAAGAAGCTATTGCTTCTGGAAATTATCCCGTGAATATACATAAAATTTCTGAATCTATTTTGAAGGAATTCCTTGGCTCATAATCTCTAAAACATGAGAAACAACTATAGAGGCCAACCCTTCTACTTCGGGAGGGATTGGCTTTTTCACCTTAAGAATAGCTTTTTCAACTTCTTTCCTAGAAACTTTAACCTCTTTAGAAATCACCCTAACTGCATCTTCAAAACTATTTTGTGTATAATTAAATTCAGTATTTTTCATCAACAATTACTCCGGGGGATATTGTGGTTAACATAAAGAAAAAGCTTATCAGAGACATAGCAATAATGTCCGTAATTTCCGGTATTGCTGCTCCAATAATAATACACCGTTTTTTCCTGCAAGGTTATCCTATAGATCCTCTTGAATTTACCACATCTTTAATATCAAACTTCATATTAGGCTGGTTTATATATTATGTAATAGTTAGAGGAAATTTAAAAGAGTATTTTGATAACGTTACGGAAATTTTTAAAAAAATAAGAAGAGTATTGGAAGGTTCTAAAGCCCACTCCCTTGAAGAGATTAAACAATTAAAGATAGAAGCAGAAGAAGATGACTTTATATATGACGTATCAAAGGAGATAAACCACTTTATAGAAAACCTCTACATGAGTGAAATCCTCGATAACTACCAGAGAGAAGTTGGAAAACTATTTGCGACTCTGGCAACTCCAGAAGTTTTAGCAAAGTCTTTTTACAACTTTCTCCTTGAAAAATTCGACATGGTGGCAATGGCAGCTTATATGAAAGACTCCGAAGGCATAATTTCGAAAATAGCATGTTTTAATTTCAGAGAATGTAATATAACAGATTTTATAGAAGCATGTTTTAACTTTAAGGACTTAAAATTAATAAATGTAACAGACGTAAAAATTGATCTCCTTGACGAAACAAATGTTAAGGAACTCTTAATAGTTCCACTGAGATCAATAGATGTAAAAGGCGTTTTAATACTTGCAAAACCATGTAAATTTTCAGGTTTCGAGTTGAAATTCCTTAGAAGAATCAGAGATTTAATGTCCTTAGGGCTTACAAACGCAAGGAACTACAAGCGTCTTCAGGAAGAGTCATACCTTGACCCTCTAACCAAGCTCTACAACCGTAGATTTGGAATGAAAAGACTCCAGGAATTAATCTCTCTGGCGGCAAGAGAAAGTAAACCGCTAGTTGTTGGAATGATGGATATTGATGATTTTAAGAAAATAAACGACACGTATGGACATCTTGCCGGCGATTACGTGTTAAGAACATTATCATCAATCGTGAAAAAACACGTTAGAGATATAGACCTTGTTGTCCGTTACGGAGGAGAGGAAATACTTGTAGTGCTATTTAATACCGATAAAATTAGTGGAGAAAAGGTATTTGAAAGAATCCGAAAGAACATAGAGCAACATCCGTTTGAATTTGAAGGAAATTCTATAAAAGTAACTGTAAGTATAGGATTCTACCCAATCCCTCCGGAGGAACTTACAGAAACTGCAAGAGAAAAATACAAAGAATTCATTGAAAAAGCAGATGAAGCACTTTATAAAGCAAAGAAACTTGGTAAAAACCGAGTTGTATGCTATTCAAGACAGAAAATTGAAAAGAATTCATAAAATATATTAATTTACTAATTATTCAATTATTTCTTTTCTCAACTTTGTGGTATATTTAGTTTTAATTTGTAACGTGGTAAAATTTTGATGGTTTAAAGAGCCACCAATCGGGAGGATGTGATGAAAAAGCTTTTAATAGTTTTTATTTTTCCTATACTATTAATCGCAGGATGTGCAAGTCAGGGAAACATAAACTTCTTTATAAAACCTAAAAGTGCATCAAAAATAGAAAGAGTAGCTGTTCTTCCATTCATGAACTATTCAACAGACAAGTTTGCCGGAGGAAGAGCAAGAGATTTTGCAATAACTGCGCTTCTTGAGAAAGGCATTGACGTTGTTCCAAAAGGCGAAGTTGATAGAGAAGTCAAAAGGCTGGGAGTCCCCAACGGATTTTACTTTGATGTAAATGATCTTCGAGTATTGGCAGACGTATTAAAAGTTAACGGATTTGTTCAAGGTTCAGTTGACGAATACAAATTAGAAAGGCGAGGTTCTTATGCATATCCGGTTGTAGCATTGACCATAAAAGTTATTGATACAAACGGCAATGTTGTATGGCAAGCATCGGGAGTAAAAAGCTACTACAGCACGCTGGGAAGGCTTTTCGGATTGAAATCAAAAGACCCTATTATTGCACTTCAAGAATTCACATATCAACTTTTGCAAACATTTAACCCTAAGGAGCTTAAGAGCAAAAAATGAACTTCCAGAAGGATAAAGCTAAGCTCCTGTTATTCATACTATTGTTCTACCTATGGTTTTACCCTTTAAAAGCCACAGGCCAGATTGTTGTTTTCCCGATAAGAGACCTCACAACACAGCCACCGGGAATAGACCTTAATTTAACAAGAAAAATAGCACAAGAGCTCAAAAAACGTGGCGATGTTGTTATTTATGGAAACAAGCTCTATTCCGCACTTGCGGAAAAAGGTATATATGCGACAGGACTCCCCGGAGCCTCAAAAGTGGCTCTTGCCTATAAATTAAAAGGTGCAACTATGCTCTGGGGAGCCAAAATAGAAGAAAATGGAAAAAAACACCTATACGGCATTGTTTTGTTCGCAACATCTGTTCCAGACGGGAAAACCTACTGGAGTAAAGTATTTTATTACCAGCCGGAAGAACATTTTCTCAATCTTGGAAACAACCTCTCCATCGAACAGATGGAAAGCAAAATAGCAAAAGAGGTCGCGTTAGCATTTCCCGGAGAAAAAACAGGTAAAGAAATATTCCCATCCGGATTTCAGGTGGAACACTTTTCCATATTCCCACGCTACGTGAAAGATGGTAGCGAAGTTAACCTACTTTTAAAACCGGTAGGAGAACTAAAAACCGAATCCATAACAGTACATATAGATGGCAAATCTGTAACCTTAAGAAGAAATGACGGGGCATACACAGGTATTTTTATCCCTTACCTTCCAGAGGGAAAGTACCCTGTATTTTTACTTGAAAATAACAGAAAAATTATGCTTGATGAACTTACTATAGATAACACACCACCCAAAATCTATCTAACGATAAAGGGACTGAAAAAGATAAATGGCATAGATTTTGCCAACGGAAAATTACTCCTTACTGCAGGATTAAAAGAACCGGACAACATTATGCGCTGGGAATTAACAATATCTGATTTAAAAAGAAATGAAATCTTTAAAAAATTTGGCAACGGTGCTCCAGTTATAGCATTCACATGGAACCCCGTTAAAAGCATGATAGAACAAGGAATCTATAAAATCACTTTAACAGTAGAAGATGTCGCAGGTAACAAAGCAAAGCTTGAGAAAAAATTCTATTACTTCCACAACATACCTGCTCCCGAAATAACGATATATAAAACAAAAGATAATAAAACAGCTATTATGATAAAAGCAATAAAAATTCCTGATAAGCTAAAAAAAATAAAGGTAATTGTTTTTTCGCCAAAAGGATATCCCCTGGGTGAATCAGTCATAAATGAACTGCCAACAGAAATCATATTTGACAGTAACTATAACAAACTGAAAGTCAGACTTTACATGGAAGACGAACTGGGGAATAAACTTGAAAAAGACTACGAATTGAAGGTAAAATCCTACCAGGAAATGGAAGAGCAGAGAGGTTGGGTTGAAGAGTTTTAAGATAATTATTCTCATAACAGCATTAATAAGTCTTTTTTCTTCATGTTCTACTGTTCCTGTAAAGGAACCAACCTCAGGATATGTCAAAATTTTCAAGAAAGCAAGAATAAACCCGTGTAAAGTTGCAATACTTCCCTTTAAAAATGAAGTGAAAGATGAAAACGCTGGAGAAAAGGTATCACTTATTCTCAATTCAGCCTTCGTATCAAACGGAATAGACGTTGTCCTGCCGCAAGATGTCAAAAATTTGATGGTAGGAAGACATTTTTTCCCTTACCAGAGCATACCTCAGTCTTTTTTAGATTTTTTAAAGAACAATTTAAACGTTGGACTAGTTATAACGGGAAAAGTAATGACATACAGACCCTACGGGGGAGGAAGCCGGTATCCTGAAATAAGGATATGGATAGAGGGGATAAGCACAAAAACAGGCAGGAGAGTATTTTCCGCCTACATTGTTCATCGGGGGGACGACTTTAGAAAAGTGTTAGAATTTGGAGTTGTTAAAAGTATGACCAAACTTATATTTGTAAGCTCCGATGAACTGATGAAAAAACTTCAGGAGGCCGGCATAAAATGTTTAGAAGAATAATCGTAGCAATAATGGCTTTTTTTTCACTTACATCAACATCTTTCTCAAAAATTTCTCAAAATGAATGGTTGGTAAAAATTGGCAACAGAACCTACACAGTCAAAGATTTCTGGAACTGGTGGGAAAACTGGAAAGTCGACGGTTCGAAATTCCCGAAAAACCCAACACCTTTTATAGACTGGATGCTCATGTTCCAAAACGGAACAGAACTTGGGCTTTACAAGCTTCCCAGCTATCAGAAAAAGATAAGACAGTTTGTCAAAGTTCGCTCTCTTCTTCTCCTTGAAGGAGATACTCTCGCACCAGCAAGAAAAGTATCCGATAAAGAAATAATGGAATACTACAAAAAAAACTACATTCCGAAATTCAAGCTGGATATATACTTCTTTAAAGATAAAGGAGAAGCCAACAAAGCAAGGAAATTTATAGAAGAAGGAATAACTGGGGCAAAACTTGCACAGAAACTCGGCATAAAAAACAAGATGCACTTTGAAAGAAAAACAGATTGGATGAGGCCATTTGAAATCAAAGATACTAATCAAAGAAAGTTAATATTAAACACTCCGAAAGGCGGAATAATTGGTCCCGTTCAGGACGGGAAAATGTGGATAATTATCATTGTGACAGACAAAACCACAAAAGAAAACAATCTCCAGGAAGTCTTAAAAGACGCAAAACAGAAACTTATCAAGATAAAAGAAGCCAAAGCAACAGAAGCTTTTCTAAAGCAACTTCGAAATAAATATCCTGTATGGATAAATGAAAAACTTCTAAAAGAAATTAATTTTAAGAACTTTCCAGAAAGCAAGAAAAAAGAAGTTGTTTTAAAGGTAGGTAACTACGCCCTAACAGCAGGCGGATTCATGAAATTCCTAAAAAAAGAGGTCGAGTGGGAAAAACACTCAAGATTTGGAAAAGTGAACATGGATATAGCTAAAAAACGTGTTGCAGACTCAATAATAAACCAGACACTTGTAGGAATGGAAGCTTTAAACAGGCATTACGAACAAAAAGAACCTCTAAAACCGATGTTTGAATTCTACTGCCAGAACAGAATCATAAAAGAACTGGAAAACCGAATAATAAAGCCCTCCATAAAAATTTCGCAAGAAGAAATAAAAGATTACTACAACAAACACAAATCCGAATACCGTCTCCCTGACAAGATAACCATAAGATTTCTCCAAACAAATGACAAAAAGCTAATGGACAAGCTATACAACGAAGTAAAGGAAGGGAAAGATTTCAAGAAACTCACCATTACGATCATGGGATATGATAACGTCGTAACAATTCCCTACAACCATTTGTTACCCAAATCAAAGAAAATAATAGAAAATCTAAAAGAAGGAGAAGTATCCAAACCATTTAAAATCAGAGATACCTATTTTATGGTTCAGGTGCTCAAACTTCAGAAGAACAGATATAAACCCCTGTCAGAAGTAGAAAATAAAATCAAGGAAAAACTTTATAAAGAAAAATTTGAAGCTGCAAGACAAGCTTACATAAGAAAACTTTACATGAACCTCCTATCAAAAGGACAGGAAGTCAAGGTAAATTGGGATGTCTGGAACACAATTGTAAATAATTATCACCATAAAAACCAATATAACGGCACTTATGCCTTTTATTTATTCCTGATTTCACTTGTCATTATTGCAGCAATTGCTTATTATAAAGGCAGGGAGAGTGGAAAATGAAAAAAATCCTTATATTATTATCAAGTTTAATATATTCTCATTTGGCATTTGGAGCTCCCGCTAAAACCTTTAAGCATATAAGAGTTACAAATCCTAAGGATACCTTTACTTTAAAAGAAGAAAAGAAGAAAATAACATTTACTTACATTCACATTCATCAATTCGGCAACGGAAAAGGGTCCTGTTCTTACTGCCACAATTCAGATTCCCCATCATCAAAAGATGTTAAAAGAATAAAAGGAGAACTCGTCTGCATAGAATGTCATCAGGACGTATATAAAAGGATAGGCTCTCACCTTTACCACCATAAAAACATTAAAAATTGCACCATGTGTCATGATCCTCATCAAAGCGATAACATAGCAATGCTCAAAGGCAACGGTATAAGCGTATGTATGAGATGTCACGCAAAAAACAGCGCCGGTTATTGCGTCCATCCACAAGGTGATAAGCATCTTGATCCGAGAAACGGACAACCGATAACATGTATAACATGTCACTATACAATGGGAACAGACTACAAATACCTGCTAAAATGGAACGGAGAATCGGCTCTGTGCTATCAGTGTCACTCTCCTAAACGATATAAGTAACAGGAGGAACGATGAGAAAATTTTTAAATATATTTATCAGCAGCTTGTTAATAACAACATCTTATGCATTCGCAAGCACATTTAACTATACATGGTATATGAGCTTAAAAAAAGATCGCAGAGAAACCTTTATGAGACAGCCTCTTTTTATCACATTTTCTGCAAATGGAAATAGAACATACATTGTTGACGGAACAGGAAAACTGTTCTCATACACGATGGAAAGAGGCATTCCGAAAGCAGCATTTTTCGCAAAAAGTATATTAGATAAGCCTATTGCAATGGCAAAGATATCGGCAAACAAAATAGCCGTGGTGAACCGCGGAGCAAACGAAATAGACATAATAGATTTAAAATCACGAAAAATAGAAAAAATCAAATTGCAAATAATTCCTGACAAAATCTTTTACAAGAACGGATACTTTTTTGTTCTCGACAGACTTACAGGAAATGTTTATATGATAAAAAACGGTACATTTCAAGTGGAAAAAGCGTTTAATCATGGTCAGAAAGAAGGTTTCATAGATTTCAAAATTAGAAGAAACAAATTAATTACCCTTCTTCCCATATCAAAAAAGGTAAAGATATTTAATCTACACACGGGAGAGCTACAAAAAACAATAAAGCTTGACAAAAAACAATTACTATTACCAGTTTCCCTTGACATTGATAAGGAAGGGAACATTTTTATCTGTGATAAAGACGCAGGTAATATCAAAATATATAATAGCGAAGGAGCATTATTGGATATAATTTTAAAAAAGGGAGAGAAGAAAGGCGAACTTTACTATCCTACATATATAAGTTTCGATAAACAAGGAAAACTTTGGATTGCGGAAGAGGGCAATGGAAGAGTTGAAGTTTTTGACAAACAAACTTTCAAGAATAAAAAATAAGCTACTTATAACGGCAGTTATTTTAACTTGCAGCAGTTCGGCTTTTGCAGTGTCGGGTCCCTGCTACAACTGCCATACAATGCACAATTCTCAAAACGGCGTTGCCGTTAACAGCAATGGAACTCATCCTTTCCTGTTGAATAAAAGCTGTATAGCATGCCATACCGGAATAAATGACGGAACAAACAAAACCCCGTACGTATTTTCACAAACACCACCAATATATAATGCTACAGGAACAGAACCTGATACAAACACTCTTGCCGGTGGCAACTTTTACTGGATGGTTTACGGAACGAGCGTTCCCAATACAGCAGCCGATGAATGCGGGCACAACATAGCTGAACTGGGAAATCCTGATGATGTCTTATCAGCTCCTCCTGGCTTTGACGGAACATTTTCAAACGCCCTCGGAGAAACCGTGGGAAACGGAACCTGGCCAGCAGGCCAGCAGGTTACATGCGCAGGCCTTTACGGATGTCACGGACATCACAGACCCGGAGATGATGATTATAAAGGAATATACGGCGCTCATCACGGCAACGCTGGAAATGACGGTATTACACCTCTAACAAACGCAACCACCGTAGGAAACAGCTACAGATTTCTTCTTGGTATATATGGAATAGAAAGTGCAAATTATGAATATCATCCAACTGCAACAAATCATAACCAATATTACGGAGTAGTCAGAGACAACACTACATCTTTAGCAACACCGACAGATAAACACACCATTTCATATCTCTGTGCCGAATGTCACGGTTACTACCACTCAGGAAGCGGACAGATTTCCGCCAATGATTATGGGGTATCTCCATGGCTAAGACACCCAACTGACTTTGATATGACAGATGCATCAGGGAGCGAATATCAATACTATAACAATGCAACAGACCCTACAGCAGCCCCCTACAGTGTCATCGCACCTGTAGCTTCTGACGACTTAACTAAGGGGGTTCTTTCAGTTGTTGATGTTAAACCCGGTGATCCCCCTGGTACCGCAATTGTAACCTGCATATCCTGTCACAGAGCACACGGAACACCATATGCAGACATCCTGAGGTGGGATTTTAGAAACTGGCCTTCAAATGGAAAACCCAACGGTTGTAACGTATGCCACACACAGAAAGATTAATCCCGAGAGGATTTAGAAAAATGAGGAAAAAGCTAATCATATGCCTTATAAGTTTAATAATGGGAAGTAACGCTTATGCAGGAAGTTATCTATTGTCGGCTCATGGAAACACTACATACGGGGTCAGTAGAAACTCTATGCCAGGTTACTCTGTCGGAAACTGCGACAACTGCCACGAAATGCACGCCAGCCAGAACGGTGCAGAGCCGGCACCTGTAAACGGCGCTCCCTC